>DASUPI010000324.1:0-4073 GCA_036281135.1 Rhodoplanes sp.
CGCATGGTTCCCCTCCCCCGTTTCACGGGGGAGGATGGTTTTGCCGAGAAAGAATTGACCGCTCAAGCCGCGCCTTCGAGCTTGAAGTGCTCGCGCACGAGCTTCGCCACCGCGAGATTGTCGACCTTGCCGGAGCCGAGCAGCGGCATCTTCTCCAGCACGATGAATTCGGCCGGGATCATCATTTCGGAGGCGCCCTTGCTGCGCGCAAACGCGATGAAGTCGGAGCGGCTCGGCGTCTTGTGCGTGGTGACGAGGATCAGCCGTTCGCCCTTGCGCAGATCGGGAATCGTCGTCGCGCCGGAGAGCGCGTCCGGCCATAGCTCGCCGGCGAGCGTCTCGACCGCCGCGAGCGAGATCATCTCGCCGCCGACCTTGGCGAACCGCTTCACCCGGCCCTTGATGGTGATGAAGCCCTGCGCATCGATCGTGACGATGTCGCCGGTGTCGTGCCAGCCTCCGACCGGCCGCTCGATCACGCCGGGGTTCTCCGCGCGCAGATAGCCAATCATGACATTAGGCCCGCTGACATAGAGACGGCCGCCCTCGTCGACCCCGGGCACCGGTTCGAGACGTGCCTCCATCCCGGGGAACAACCGGCCGACCGTTCCGAACTTGTTGAACATCGGCGTGTTGAGCGAGATCACCGGCGCCGCCTCGGTCACGCCGTAGCCTTCGAGGATGCGGATGCCGAATTTCTCCATATAGATGCGGCGGGTCGATTCCCTCACCGGCTCGGCGCCGGCGAGGATGTAGCGCAGCGAGCGGAAATCATAGTCGTTCGCCGCGCGCGCATAGCCCGCAAGGAACGTGTCGGTGCCGAACAGGATCGTCGCGTTGGTGCCGTAGATCATCTCCGGCACGATCCGGTAATGCAGCGGCGAAGGATACATGAAGACCCGCACGCCATGCACGAGCGGCAGAATGAGCCCGACCGTCAGGCCGAAGGAGTGGAACACCGGGAGCACGTTGAACACCGTGTCGCGCCGTCCGAAATCGATCCGCGCCTCGGCCTGGGCCGCGTTGGCGAGGATGTTGCGATGCGACAGCACCACGCCTTTCGGAACGCCTTCCGAGCCTGAGGTGAACAGAATGGCGGCGGCGTCGTCCGGCTTGCGGGCGACGAGCGGGAGCTTGGCTTCGCGCATTCCGCGCAGCTTGTCGCCGAGCGTCACGGTCGCACGCAGGTCTTCGAGATAGACGATGCGGTAGTCGGGCGCGAGCGAATCGACGAGTTTCTCCAGCCGGCCCTTCTCGACAAAGGCGCGCGAGGTGACGATCGTGTTGATCGCGGCGGCGCGGCAGGCGGACGCGACGTTCGCCGGACCAGAGCTGAAATTGAGCATGGCGGGGACGCGGCCCGCCGACATCAGCCCAAGAATGGTGACGGTCGTCCCGTTCGCGTTCGGCAGCAGAAGGCCGATCGCCTGTCCTTCGGCGGCGAACGGCAACAACTTACGGCCGAGCACGGCAGCGCCGAGCAGCAGGCGACGGTAGGTGAGGGGGCCTGCCACCGGGTCTTCGACCGCGATCCAGCGCATGCCGTGCGCTTGCGCGGCGTCGATCATCGCTTCCGGGATCGTGCGATCGGTCGATGTGGTGCGGAACACGAGCTCGGACATGACCTCATAAAGCGCGGCGCCCGCCGCAATGCGCCGCTTCTTGCCCTTGAGCTCGGGGTCGACATAGAGCTTGACCGGCTCGAGGATCGTCACCGCCACCTTCGGGAAGAGCTTGCGCCGCACCTGGCCGGCGTCGAGGCGCGTGAAGGGCGTCTGCTCGAGCCCCTTGATCCGGACCGGCACCACCATGGCGTCGGACTTGTCGGCGATGAGCCCGGCCCCGTCATAGACCTTCATCAGGCTGCCGGTCACGGTGAGGCGCCCTTCCGGGAAAATGATGAGCGTCTCGCCCGCTTGCACCGCGCGGATCAGCGTCCGCGTTCCCCACGGCTTGGTGGGATCGAGCGGCATCGCGCGGGTGAAATGCAGGAACGGCTTGACCCACCAGCGTTGCGCGATCGTGCTGTCGATAGCGAAGACCGGGTCCTGTTCGAGGATCGAAAGCGCGAGCGGCGCGTCGAGGAAGCTCACATGGTTCAGGGCGATGATCGCGTTGGGCCCCGCCTTGGCGATATTCTCGATGCCGTGCACTTCGAGCCGGAAAAAGGCGCGAAACACGATCGAGAGGAAATCGCGCACGGGATTGGTCGGGAGCGTGCGGAACACGGCGACCGCGACCGCGAAATTGGCGAGGCCGAGCAGCATGAACAGCGCCGCGGGCGTTACCCCGGCAAGCTGCACCAGCGCGACGGCGACCCCGCCCACCACCATGAAGGCGGCGTTGAGCACGTTGTTCGCAGCGATGACGCGGGCGCGATGCTCGGACCCGGCCCAGGCCTGGAGCGCCGTGAACGACGGCACGATGAACAACCCGCCGGCGATCGCCATGCCGGCGAGATCGATTCCGACATGGTAGCCGCGGAAGGTCGAGAACACCTCCGCTATGCCGCGGCCGGTTTCTTGGCTCTCGACGCCGAGCAGCCACCAGCCGAGATCGAGGCAGAACACGCCGAGGAACAGCGCCCCGACCACGGTCGGCAGCAGCACGATGCGCCCGCTTGCCAGCCAGGCGGCGAGCGCGGAGCCGATCCCGATCGAGATCGAGAACACGGCGAGATAGACGGTGATCACCTCTTCCGCGGCGCCGAGCGCGTTCTTGATGAGCGGCGGCATCAGGGAGAGCGCGACCGCGCCCGCGAGCCAGAACCAGCTCACCACCAGGGCCGCCCACCACAGCCGGCGCTCCGCCTTCAGATAACGGAGCAGGGCCGCCGTTGAACGCGCGATGTTCTTGTCGATGGCGAGGTCCGGCGCGCCCTCGCCGGTGCGCGGAATGAACAGCGCCGCGGCCCAGCACAACACCGCGAAGCCGATCATCAGTCCGGCAAAGGAGGCGGGGTCGCCGCCGCGGCGTGCGGCAAGCCCGCCCACAATGGTGCCGAGCAGGATGGCGATGAAGGTGGCGCCTTCGACCAGCGCGTTGCCGGCCGGAAGTTCGGCCTGGGCGAGGTGATCGGGCAGGATGCCGTATTTGATCGGCCCGAACAGCGCGGCGATCACCCCGAACAAAAACAGCGCCACGAAGAGCAAAGGGACGGAATGCAGCCAGAAGCCCAGGACCGCGATCAGCGCGACGGCGATTTCGGCGAGCTTGAGCCGCTGTGCGACAAGGGACTTGTCGAACCGGTCCGCGGCTTCGCCGCCAAGCGTGGAGAGAACGAAAAAGGGAAAGATGAAGACCGCGCCGGCCAGCGTAATCAGCGACTCCGACTCCGGGCCGGACATTTTGAACAGGATAAGAAAGATGAGCGACGTCTTCAGGAAATTATCGTTGAACGCGCTGAAGAACTGGCACCAGAACAGCGGCGCGAACCGCCTCGTCATCATCAAGTGTGAAAACATGCAGGGCCTCGCTGCGATTGCGACCGCCGCTCTTGAGCGACAGCCTTCGAGGTCTTCGGGGCGGACTTACAGCATTTTTCAGGCTGACGCACAGAAGTTCGTCGCCGCAGCCGCGGCTCACGCGACAAGGCGGGCGCTGGCGTGCCGCGGCGCCAACCGCGCTTGGCGATGCGGAAACGAATAGCGTCCGGAGTGCAAAGTTTCCGTGACAGGGGAACGGGCCGCGGCGTCGAGGGCTAGACTGGACCGGAGGCGGGCAATGACGAAGCTGCCCGAACGGAATACGGCGCCGCGAGAGGCGACGCCGTATTCGGAGAACTAGCGATGGCGACCCCGAAAGCGCTTGTACGCACGCCGATAGCGGGGCCTTTATTCGGACACGCTAGGCCGCAGCGGCGGATTGACCCTGCTCCCGTCGTCGGAGCTTGACCAGCGTGGCGAACTCGGATCCGCACGCCTCGCAGAACCAGACATGCTTGATCGTGTGCTCGCTGATATGCTGCGACGCATCCGGGGCCACCAGCGCGTTGGCACACTGCGGACAACTCTGGTGGCCAAAAAAGTTATGCCCGGGGGCGCTCGCTCGCCCTGCGGCACGACCCTCCATCG
>DASUPI010000325.1:0-3268 GCA_036281135.1 Rhodoplanes sp.
AAACGACGTGCTCAAACATCCGACCCTCGATCAGCTTCATGCCCTCGGCCTGCATGGCATGGCCAAGGCCTTCGTCGACATCGCCGCCACCGGTGAAGCCGACGGTCTCGGCCATCACGAATGGCTTGGGCTTCTGCTCGAGCGCGAAGTATCGTCGCGGCAGGACAAGCGGCTCGCGGCGCGTCTGCGACACGCCAAATTGCGTCAGCAGGCCTGCGTCGAGGACGTCGATTATCGCAGCCCACGCGGGCTTGACCGCGCCCTGTTCCAAAAGCTGGTCGAGGGCGAATGGATCAACGCTCATGATAATCTCGCACTCATCGGCCCAACCGGACTCGCGAGATAATGCTATACCTCCCTACGTCATTGATAATCCAGAATTCCTTGTCTTGGATCGTGTGATACTGCACGGCCGCTCTCGATGGCGCGCCTGACCGCGGGCAAATCGAGGTCCGCTCCCCGAATCACATACGGCGCACCGATGCAGGCTTGCTTTGCAGGCAGCAGGCCGTCTTTGACAAGTCGGATCACCGTCATCTTGCTGACGCCCAAGCGGGTTGCCGCTTCATGCAGGATGATCTCGCCACGTTCGGCGCGTTCGCCATCCCGGTAGACGGCAATCTGGTGTTCGTTGCGGAAGCCGCGGATGCGCTGTTCCGTCCATGTGTGTCCCTTTGCGGTCCGGATGCCAAGTCGATTGAGAACAGATGCGATGCTGCCGTCCGGCAGAAGGCGTGAGAGATCGCGGATCAATTGTTCGGTTGCGGTACTGGTCTTCCACCGATGCTGTCCGGATCGGTTCTTGACGACCTCGAGCGAGGTGTGATCGCCTCCCTTCCAATGGACGACGAGCCGCAACCGCCCGGGCTCCACGGTCACGATGATCTCTTCGAGCACGGCGCGAAGAATCCGCTTCCGCGTCGCTGCCGTCGCCCCGGGATGCTCCCACAATCGCGGCAGGTCCGCTCCGAGGGCCACGATCTCTCTCCGCTCGGCGTCCGTCAGTGCCGGCGGCTGCTTCTCGCGTGCGTCGGCCAGCTCCCCCTCGAGACGCGCCACTTCCGCGAGCCGCTTGTTCCAGCGCCGTGCGAGATCGCCGACGACCAGACGATTGGCGGGGTCGACGGCATCGTACTGGCGATGCGCGCGATCGGCTTCGTAACGCGCCTGCTCCAGCGCCAACTCGATCTGTCGAAGCCGCTCCGCCCCGTCACGCTCGCGATCGGCGATCGCCTGCATCGAGGCCTCGAGGCCGAATGGTGCGATCGCCCGCAACACCTCGGCCGACACCGCCGCATCGATGCGCATGTTCCCGAATGCGATGCACGTCCCGCGCCGCCCATGGTTCACGTTCGCATCGTTACAGAGATAGCGCGCGACGCCGCGCAACCGGTTGTGCTGGACCTTCAGCTTGCGTCCGCAGTGCCCACAACGAAGAAGCCCGACCAGCAATCCGCCCCCGTTCCGTACCGAGCCCGGTACGATCTCGCCCTTCATGTTCGCATTCTCACCGATCAGGCGTTGGTTGCGCTCGTATTCGTCCCAGGAGATGTAGCTCTCGTGGTGGTCTCGAAGCAGAGTGGTCCAGGCATCCTGCGCCCGGCGCACATTGCGGGTAATCAATTTGCGGCCGCCTTCAACACGAATCTGCGAACCGGTGCGGCCGAACACGTAGGCACCGGCATAAACCGGATTGGTCAGCAACCGATGGATCGTATTGTAGCGTGGCAGCCGCCACACGATGGCCCTGCCTTGTGGGCCGTGCACAACCGTGGGAACCTCGATTCCCTCGTCGGTCAACCAGATCGCCACCTGGCGAACACTTCCGAATTCCGCGAATTTGCGGAACACCAGATGAAGCGCTTCGCGGACGCGGCGGTCCGGATCGAGTTCGAGACGATCGCCGGCGCCCCGCACGTACCCGACAGCAACGGTCGTGTGCAGGTCGCCGCGCGCCGCCTTCTGGAGTAGCGCCTCCTGCGAGCGTTGACGCAAGATCGAAAGCTCGAGCTCGCTGAACGTTCCCTTCATGCCGAGGAGCAAACGGTCATTGACGTGCTTCGGATCATAGACGCCATCCTCGTCGATGATCAGGCTGTTCACGAGAGCGCAGAACTCTAGCAAGGTATGCCAGTCACGGCCATTGCGAGCCAAACGCGAGGCTTCGATCGCGAACACGGCACCGGTCGTGCCGGTGCAGATGGCGGTCAACAGTCGCTCGAACCCCGGCCGCGCGACTCCGCCGGCCGAGCGGCCGAGATCATCGTCGATGACGATGACGTTCTCCCAGCCGAGCGCTCGTGCGCGGGCCGCAAGCGCATATTGGCGGCGCCGGCTCTCGGGATTGTTCGTCAGTTGGTCCGGCGTCGATTGCCGCACGTAGATGTAGGCGCTGCGAGACAGATGCTCGACCGTGATCTTATTCATTGGTCGGCTCCTTTGCGCTGCGCACGCTGCCGACGCTCTCGTCGAGAAGCCGTTTGAGCAGAGCGACGATCTCCGCTCGAGCAAGAGGTTCGATCCTCTGGTGCTGGAGCGATCCCTCGTCGAGCAGCGGGAGACATGTCTGCCGCCATGCATTGCGCTGTTCCATCGACGCCTCCGCTCGTCCGATTCGGTTCGGGCAATGGCGGTGACGATATGCGAAATGCCTGGACGATAGCCCGAAGAGCACGGAGTGCGTCGAGTGCGATCCGAGGAACATCGACGGTCGGAGGCGTCGCGACAGCCGTCTCGGTCATCCACGCCGGCAGAAGAGCCCGACATCCATCGGGTCCTTCGATGACGAAATGGACAAGACCAGCGTGCTTGACGCGACGGATCGCTGTGATCCGCCGACCGGAAAGCGGGTGATATGGATACCTGACTACGACATCAAACGCCTGTTCGTGCGCAGTATGTCGTTGGTTTGTGCGGCGTGGGCAAGTCCTGGCTGTCCTGCGCGTTGGCGCACAAGGCCTGCCGCGACGGTTACGCCGTCTACTACGCCCGTGCGCCGCGGCTGTTCGCCGATCTCGAACTCGCCCATGGCGATGGTCGGTTCGCCCGACTGTTCCGCATGCTGGTCAAGGTCGATCTCCTCATCGTCGATGATTGGGGCCCCGATCGCCTTACCGCCAGCCAGCGCCGCGATCTCATGGAGATTGTCGAAGATCGCCACGGTCGCGGCTCCATCCTGATCACCAGCCAACTCCCCGTGCCAACCTGGCATGACGTCATCGGGGAGCCCACGCTCGGCGATGCGATCTTGGATCGCATTGTTCACAAC
>DASUPI010000326.1:0-7274 GCA_036281135.1 Rhodoplanes sp.
CCTAGCGCCCTATGGCGGCAATATTGAAGGAATTCGTGCTGCCGCGCTCGCCTATTTCGGGCACGAGCCGCGACGGCTCACGCTGGGCGAGGCGGCACTGCTGGTCGCGCTGCCGCAGTCGCCGGAGGCGCGCCGGCCGGACCGGTTCGCCGCCGCCGCGCAGGCCGCGCGCGACCGCGTGCTCGACCGCATCGCCGCTGGCGGCGCGATCGATCCAAGCGAGGTCGCCCGCGCCAAGGCCGAGCCGGTCCCGCGCGCGCGCCGGCCGATGCCGATGCTTGCCCCCCACGCCGCCGATCGCGCCGTCGCCGAGACGCCGGCGCGTCCCGCCCATCGCCTCACGATCGATGCGGCTTGGCAGGCGAGCCTCGAAGAGCTTGCGCGCGAGCGCGCCCGCGCGGTGGGCCCGGACATTTCCGTCGCCATCCTTGCGGTCGATCATGCGACCGGCGAGGTGCTCGCGCGGGTCGGGTCCGCCGACTATTTCGACGAAAGGCGCGCCGGCCAGGTGGACATGACGACGTCCGTCCGCTCGCCGGGGTCGACCTTGAAGCCGTTCATCTATGGGATCGGCTTCGAGGACGGGTTCATCCATCCGGAGACGCTGGTCGACGACCGGCCGGTGCGCTACGGCGCCTATGCGCCGGAGAACTTCGACCTCACTTACCAGGGCACAGTGTCGGTGCGCCGCGCGCTGCAGCTTTCGCTCAACGTGCCGGCCATTCTCGTGCTCGACAAAGTCGGGCCGAACCGGTTTGGCGCGCGGCTTGCGCAGGCGGGCGTGCGCCTCGTGTTGCCGGCGGGCGAAGCGCCCGGTCTCGCCATGGGGCTCGGCGGAACCGGAGTCACGCTCGCCGATCTGGTGCGGCTCTATGCGGGGCTCGCCCGGCTCGGTGCCACCGTCGCCTTGACCGAAAGACATGCGGCTTCGCCGATGGAGCAGCCGCAGCGTCTCATGGAGCCGGTCGCCGCCTGGCAGGTAGGGAACGTGTTGCTCGGCGCGCCGCCGCCCGACAATGCGGCGGGCGGGCGCATCGCCTTCAAGACGGGCACGAGTTACGGCTATCGCGACGCGTGGGCGGTCGGCTTCGACGGCAAGCGGACGATCGGCATATGGGTCGGTCGCCCGGACGGCGCGCCGGTTCCGGGAATTTTGGGGCGAACCGCGGCGGCGCCCATCCTGTTCGACGCCTTCGCGCGGCTCGGCAAGCCGCTCGCGCCGCTGCCGCCAGCGCCGAAAGGGGTCGTCTTCGCATCGAACGGCAAGCTGCCGCTGCCGCTGCCGCTGCAGCGGTTCCGGCCGAGCGTCCTGCCGACCGAAGGCGTCGACCCGCCGCTGCGCATCCTGTTCCCGCCGAACGGCGCGCGCCTCGACCTGGCGAGCGGCGAGAGCGACGCGTCGGCTGCGATCGCGCTGAAGATCTCCGGTGGTCGGCTCCCCGTCACGGTGCTGGTCAACGGCAGGCCCAAGGCAACGCTGCGCGACCGGCAAATCGTGACGGTCGCGCCGGACGGATCCGGCTTCATGCGCCTCACGATTCTGGATTCGACGGGCGCAACCGACAGCGTGCTCGTGCGCCTACAATAGGCCACGTTTCGCGCTCCCCTTGCGGGTCGGGGGATGGTCGGGCGGGCCGCGCTGCATCGTGCGCACGCAGTGTCATCGCCGGCAGATAGATCGCGGCGTTCGCCTTTCCCCCACGGACGGATTTCTCTATGGTCCGCCGGCTTTTCTGAGCAGGACAGGACAATGGCGGTGGTGACCGATTCATCGAAGCGCGGCCGTTCCGGTTTGGGCTTCGGGACGCTGCTCGGTTTCGCGACGATGTCGCACACGCACGCCGTCGCGTGCCTCGTGGTCGTATGCCTGCTCGCCTTCCTGCCGGGCTTCTTCTACATCCCGCCGGTCGACCGCGACGAAGCGCGCTTCGCGCAGGCGACCAAGCAGATGATCGAGTCCGGCGACTATGTCGACATCCGCTTCCAGGAGGTCAGTCGCTACAAAAAACCGGTCGGCATTTACTGGCTGCAGGCGGCCGCGGTGAAGGCAGGCGAGGCGGCCGGCGTGCCGCGGGCGCTCACGCGCATCTGGCTCTATCGCATTCCCTCGCTGCTCGGGGCGATCGGAGCGGTCCTGCTCACTTACTGGGCGGCGCTCGCCTTCGTTTCGCCGCGCGGCGCGTTGTTCGCCGGCCTCATGATGGCGAGTTCGATGCTGCTCGGCATGGAGGCGCGGCTCGCGACCACCGACGCGGTGCTTCTGGCGACGACGACCGCCGCCATGGGCGCGCTCGGCCGCGCCTATCTCGCCGCGCGCGGCGAGTGGTTCGACGATGACCATCCCCTCGTCGTGCCGGCGATTTTCTGGACCGCGCTCGCGGCCGGCGTGCTGGTCAAGGGCCCGTTGATTCTGTTGTTCGTGGCCCTTGGCGCCGTGGCGCTCGCCGGGCTCGACCGCTCGGCGCGGTTCCTCCTCCGCCTCCGGCCTTTGGCGGGAGTGGCCTGGATGCTGCTGCTCGTCCTGCCGTGGTTCATCGCGATTGTCGCGCGCAGCGGCACGGCTTTCTTCGCCGAGTCGCTCGGCGGCGATCTGTTCGCCAAAGTGAGCGGCGCGCAGGAGATGCATTGGGGCCCGCCGGGCTACTATCTCGCGCTGTTCTGGCTGACCTTCTTTCCGGCCGCGATGCTGGCGCCGCTCGCCGCCGGCGCCGTGTGGCGATGGCGCGACGAGCCCGGCGTGCGGTTTCTTCTCGCCTGGGTCGTGCCGGGCTGGATCGTCTTCGAACTCGCGATGACGAAGCTGCCTCACTATGTGCTGCCGCTCTACCCGGCGATCGCGATTCTGATCGCATGCGCGATCGACCGGAAGGCGCTCACGCAGACCCGCTGGCTGAAGCGGGCGACCGTGTGGTGGCTTGTCCTTGCCACGGTCGGAGCGGTCGCGGCGATCGCCATCAATATCGCGATCGGACAGCGGCCGGGCTTCGCCGCCTGGCCGCTCGCGGCGGCGGCGGTGATCGCAGCGCTCTTCGCCTGGTGGCTCTACGACGTGGACGGTGCGGAAACCTCGTTCCTGCGCGCGGTCGCGGCGGCGATCCTCGTCTACACGACGCTGTTCGGCGCGACGTTTCCGTCGATCCCCGCACTGTTTCCCTCGGCCCAGATCGCTCGGCTTCTCGACCCGCCTCTGTGCGAAAAGCCCGCTATCGTAACGGCCGGGCATTACGAGGCGAGCCTCGTTTTTTCGGTTGGAACCGACCTGCGCCATTCCTCCGGCGGGGGAGCGGCCGATTTCCTCGCGGGCGGAGACTGCCGCTTTGCCCTGGTGGAGCGGATGCAGGAGCGGGCCTTCGTCGCGCGCGCCGACGCGATCGGCCTGCGCTATGCGCTTGGTCCGCGGGTCGAAGGCTACAATGTCGCGACCGGCCGCCCGATCGCGATCACGATCTTCATCGGAGCAGGGCAATGACCCTGTTCGGCGGCGTGGCGCAGGGGGCATCCCGTCGAGCGGCCGCCATCGCCGGCGACATCGCCAGCAATCTCATAGCCTGGACGGCGGCGCTGGTCGGACCCGCCCGCAAAGTCGCGCGAAAGGCGGACTATCTTGCGCTGCTGCGCCGGCATCTGTGGCAGGGGGTCGCCGCGTTCGGCTTGTTGGCCGGCACCATGGTCTGGGTCGATCCGTGCGCCGAAGCGGCAGTTCAGACGCTGCCTTTCTGGCTGGTCTCCGCGTTCGCCGAGATCACCGATTTCGGCCGTTCCGGCTGGATTCTCATACCGACCGGCGCGCTGATCCTCCTCCTCGCGGCGCTCGCGTCGCCCGCTCTCGACCGGTTCTCCCGCGGCGTGCTCGTGACCCTCGTGGTCCGGATCGGTTTCGTATTCGTCGCGATCGGCCTTCCGGCGCTGGTCGGCAGTATCGTGAAACGATTGATCGGGCGCGTGCGGCCCTCCGCCGAAGCGGCCTTCGCCTATCAGCCGTTCTCCTGGCGGCCCGACTATGCGAGCCTGCCTTCGGGCCATGCCATCACCGCGTTCGGCGCGCTCGTGGCGATCGGCGTTCTCTTCCCGCGCGCGCGCCCGCTTCTGTGGGTGTATGCGATCACGATCGCGGTGAGCCGGATCGTCGTTTCCGCGCATTTTCCGAGCGATGTCATCGCAGGGGCCGCTTTCGGCGCTTTCGGCGCAATTCTGGTGCGCGAATGGTTCGCCTCCCGCCGCCTTGGGTTCGAGATCGAGCCGGGGCGGACGGTGCGCAGGTTTCCCCTGCCGACGCTCGCCCGCGCAAATCGGGCGATCGGAGCCTCGCTTGCGCGTTAGAACCGTTTTCCACTAATTGAAGCGGTTCTTCCACGGCGCATGCAGCAAGCGACGCGATCGAAACCGATCTCTTTCGAGCCCCACCAGCCGCAAGCCCAGGACTGACAGGAGCCGGATCAATCGCATGATGATCGCGCAAGCATCCGCGGCCGGCGACGAAGCGCCGTTCGTCTCGGTGGTCGTCCCGGTCCGCAACGAAGCGGGCAATGTCGGGCCCCTGATCGAGGAGATTGCGGCGAGCCTCGCCGGCAAGGGAAGCTTTGAGGTGGTCTATGTCGACGACGGCTCGACCGACGGCACCGCCGCCGAGATCGATCGTCTGATGGAGGACCGGGCGTGGCTGCGTCATGTCGGGCATGCCGTCTCCTGCGGGCAGTCGGCGGCGATCCGCACCGGCGTCGCCGCCGCGCGCGCCGCGCTTGTCGCCACCCTCGACGGCGACGGGCAGAACGATCCCGCCTTCCTGCCGGCGCTGATCGAAAAGCTCGCGCAGAATCCGCGGGTCGGGCTGGTCGCCGGCCAGCGGGTCGGCCGCAAGGCGACCGGCTTCAAGAGGCTGCAATCGCGCATCGCCAACACGGTGCGCGGCGCCGTGCTGCGGGACGGCACCCACGACACCGGCTGCGGCCTGAAAGCGTTCCGCCGCGACGTGTTTCTGGCCTTGCCCTATTTCGACGGACTGCATCGTTTTCTTCCGGCCCTGGTGCGGCGGGACGGTCATGAGATCGCCTATCTCGACGTGATCGATCGGCCGCGTCGCGCCGGCACGTCAAATTACGGCATGTGGGACCGGCTCTGGATCGGCATTCTCGATCTCGCCGGGGTCTGGTGGCTGATTCGGCGGCGGGCGCGCGCGCCGCAGGTCGTGGAGGTCTTAAGGAATGCTGGTTGATATTTCGGAGGCGATCGGGGCCTACCTGCACGAGGTGTTCGTCACCAATCTCGACTGGTGGGTCGTGCTCGGATTCGTGGCGCAGGGCTTGTTCACCATGCGCTTCGCCGTGCAATGGATCGCCTCGGAGCGGGTCGGACGCAGCGTCGTGCCGATGGCCTTCTGGTGGTTTTCGATCAGCGGCGGGTTGCTGCTGCTCGTCTACGCGCTTTACCGCCGCGACCCCGTGTTCATTTTCGGCCAGGCGTTCGGGGTCTTCATCTATCTGCGCAACGTGGTCTTCGTGCTGCGCGAACGCAGAGCCGGACAGACGGTCGAAACGCGGCCGGCCTCATAGCCGCAGCCGCCTCATAGCGGAGCCGCCTCATCGCGCGGCGGCGAACGCGGCGAAGCCGCGCTCGAGATCGGCGATCAGATCGCCGACGTCCTCCAGCCCGATATGGAAGCGCACGGTCGGACCGCCCGGCCCCCAGCGCGTCGCGGTGCGGATTTTCGTGCCGTCGAACGGGATGGCGAGGCTTTCATAGCCGCCCCACGATGCGCCGATGCCGAACAGGGTCAGCGCGTTGAGAAAGGCGTGCACGGCGGCGGTCGGGACCGGCTTGAAGACCACCGAGAACAGTCCGCTCGCACCGGAGAAGTCGCGTTTCCACAGGGCATGGCCCGGGTGCGATTCGAGCGCGGGGTGGAGGACGGCAAGCACTTCCGGGCGGGCCGCGAGCCAGCGGGCGATCGCAACGCCCGATTCCTGGTGCACGGCAAGCCGCGCGCTCAGTGTCCGCAGCCCCCGCAGCGCGAGATACATGTCGTCGGGGCCGACGCACAGCCCCATGGTGAACACCGCTTCCTTGAGTTCGCGCACCAAGCCTGCATGCGCCGACACCATGCCGATCATCACGTCGGAATGGCCGCCGATATATTTCGTCCCGGACTGGATCGCGAGGTCGACTCCGCGCGCGAGCGCCGGGAAAAAGAGCGGCGTCGCCCAGGTATTGTCCATCAGCACACGGGCGCCATGCGCGTGGGCAATCTCGCTGATCGCCGGAATGTCCTGGATCTCGAAGGACAGCGAGCCCGGGCTCTCGACGAACACGGCGCGCGTATTGGGCTGCATCAGCCCGGCAATGCCGGCGCCGATCAGCGGGTCGTAATAGGTGGTCGCGATTCCATACCGGCTCAGGAGCCTGTCACAGAACACGCGGGTCGGGTCGTAGACCGAATCGGTCATCAGCAGATGGTCGCCCGCGCTCAGCACCGACAGGAGCGCGGCCGACACCGCCGCGAGGCCGGAAGGGAGCAGCGCCACGCCGGCGCAGGCCTCGCCCTCGAAATGGCGCAGTGCGTCTTCGAGCGCTTCCGACGTCGGCGTGCCGCGCCGGCCGTATTTGTAACGCGACCGCCGAGCGAGGAAATCCTCGGCCGTCGGGTAGAGCAGGGTCGAGGCATGATAGACCGGCGTGTTGACATAACCGTGATGATCGGACGGATCGCGCCCGGCGACCGCAAGCCGCGTGCGCGGATCGAGTTTTGCCAGCGCGGCGTCGCGATCCGGGGTCCGCTTCATCGGTCAGTCCTCAAGGCCGTGGTCCTCCGTGCCCGAAATTGCGGCCCGACAATCCCTTGACCGCGGAGACGCGTTCGTTCTGATATGCGGAAGTTGGAACGCGCGTTGAATGAATGACCGCACGGCCGCCCGGTCGTGCCAGAGCGCATTTGGTCAGCCGACGCGTCAGGGCGGGTCCTTCGGGAAATTGCCCATGCACCGGACGGCCCGCAGTGTCAATGAGGCGAACATGAAACGCGTTGTCATCGCACTCGTCTTGGCGAGCGCAGCCGCCATCCTCGCTTGCCCCGCGTCGGCGACGACCCTCGATGAGATAAAGGCGCGGGGAATGCTCAATTGCGGCTCCAACGGCCAGCTCGCCGGCTTCGGCATGCCGGATTCGCAGGGCGAGTGGACGGGCATAGACGTCGATCTGTGCCGCGCCATCGCCGCGGCGATCTTCAACGATGCGAGCAAGGTCAAGTTCGTCGCACTGTCCGCCAAGGACCGCTTCACCGC
>DASUPI010000327.1:0-3807 GCA_036281135.1 Rhodoplanes sp.
AGACACCGGCTGAGATCGTTCACAGTCTCGGTTTTGTGTTTCGTCATGGTGGGGCTCCATCGGCTTGTGGTCAGTGCAGCGATGGATACGTCCCCCCGCTGCCGCCCCATAGCATCTTGACGGCCGCGAGCACGATGGCACGCTGGCAGTATCGAAGCGGAAGACAACCATGCGTGGCAGCGGAGCACGTCTCGTCACCACGGCGATCGTCCCGGATTCCCGGTTCCCGTTCCCGCAATCTCTACAGAAGTCCGGGACCTCCAATCGGGAAGTCCATCGATTATCTCGATTTCGCAACCATCAAACTGGGCAAGCTCCCGGGCCCATTTGCTTTACGGGGCACGACCCATCCTGCGGCACGTAAGCACCTTACCCGACCAGCCAGGCCGCCCATTGCGCGAGACCGTCCAAGGCGTCCGGCCCAACGAATTATTTCCGGCGGAACGCTAACCCTGCCGCAAGGTTAACGATTTCTGCTCTTCATGAAATGTTGTGAGGCTGAGTCAGGCGGCCTAAATAAGGGAAACGGCTGCCGGGGCACCGAGGACCGCGATCGCCTCGGTCTTCCGCATATTCGTCGCGCAATTCAGGATGTATTCATGTCCCGTCAAGAAGCGAACGCCGCTTTCGCACTGACCTCTTTTCTTTACGGCGGCAACGCCGCCTATATCGAGGACCTCTACTCGCAATACGAAGCCGACCCACAGGCGCTCGACGCCGAGTGGCAGGCTTTTTTCGCAAGCCTCAAGGACAACGCGTCCGACGTGGAGCGCAGCGCGAGCGGCCCCTCGTGGAAGGAGGCGCATTGGCCGGTCGTCAGCGAAGGACCTATCCCGATCTTCGATGCCGATTGGGAGGAGGCGGAAACGCGGCTCGGCGCTCGGGTGATGGAAAGGGCGCACAAGGCCGGCGTCGAGATTTCCTGGTCCGACGTGCAGCAGGCGACCCGCGACTCGATCCGGGCCCTGATGCTGATCCGCGCCTTTCGCATCCGCGGACACTTGGCCGCCGATCTCGACCCGCTCGGCCTCGAGCCGCCCAAGGAGCATCCCGAGCTCGACCCGCGCAGCTACGGATTCAGCGACGCCGATTTCGACCGCCGCATCTTCCTTGACCATGTGCTGGGGCTGGAATTCGGCACGCTCCGGCAAATCATTGCCATTCTCAAGCGCACCTATTGCCAGACGCTCGGCGTCGAGTTCATGCACATCTCCGACCCGGCGCAGAAGTCTTGGCTGCAGGAGCGCATCGAAGGACCGGACAAGGAAATCACCTTCACCCGCGAAGGCAAGCGCGCGATCCTGAACAAGCTCGTCGAGGCCGAAGGCTTCGAGAAGTTCTCCGACCTGAAATTCACCGGCACCAAGCGCTTCGGGCTCGATGGCGCGGAGTCGACGATCCCCGCGCTCGAGCAGATCATCAAACGGGGCGGCGCGCTCGGGGTGAAGGAGATCGCGATTGGGATGGCCCATCGCGGCCGGCTCAATGTGCTCGCGCAGGTGATGGCCAAGCCGCATCGCGCGATCTTTCACGAGTTCAAGGGCGGCTCCTACACGCCCGACGATGTCGAGGGCTCGGGCGACGTGAAGTACCATCTCGGCGCTTCGTCCGACCGCGAATTCGACGGCAACAGCGTGCATCTGTCACTGACGGCGAACCCCTCCCATCTCGAAATCGTCAATCCGGTGGTGCTCGGCAAGACGCGCGCCAAGCAGGACCAGTACCGCTGCACGCCGGAAGATCGCACCTGCGTGATGCCGCTGCTGATTTCGGGCGACGCCGCATTCGCCGGCCAGGGGGTGATCGCCGAGTGTTTCGGCCTGTCGGGGCTGCGCGGGCACCGCACCGGCGGTTCGGTGCATTTCATCGTCAACAACCAGATCGGCTTTACCACCTACCCGCGCTACAGCCGCTCGTCGCCCTATCCGTCCGACGTGGCGAAGATGATCGAGGCGCCGATCTTCCACGCCAATGGCGACGACCCGGAGGCGGTGGTGTTCGCCGCCAAGGTCGCGACCGAGTTCCGGCAGAAGTTCCAGAAGCCGGTCGTGATCGACATGTTCTGCTATCGCCGGTTCGGGCACAACGAAGGCGACGAGCCGTCGTTTACCCAGCCGTCGATGTACAAGAAGATCCGCTCGCATCCGACTACGCTCGAAATCTACGGCAAGAAGCTGGTCGAGCAGGAGGTCGTGACCGTCGGCGAAGTGGAGAAGATGAAGGCCGATTGGCGCGCGCGGCTCGACGCCGAGCTCGAAGCGAGCCACAGCTACAAGGCGAACAAGGCCGACTGGCTGGACGGCCGTTGGGCGAAGCTCAAGGCGGCGGAGACGTCCGAAGCGCCGCGTCGCGGCGACACCGGCGTCGCGCTCGAGACGCTGCGGCAGATCGGCGAAAAGATCGCCACGGTGCCGCCCACTTTCCACGTCCACCGCACCATCCAGCGGTTTCTCGACCAACGCCGCAAGGCGATCGAGACCGGAGAAGGCATCGACTGGGCAACCGCCGAAGCGCTCGCCTTCTGCTCGCTGCTCATCGAGGGGCACATGGTCCGCCTGTCGGGCCAGGACGTCGAACGCGGCACGTTCTCGCAGCGCCATTCGGTGCTGATCGACCAGGAGAGCGAAAGCCGCCATACGCCGTTCAACTATGTTCGCCCCGGGCAGGCCCGCTACGAGGTGATCAACTCGATGCTTTCGGAAGAGGCCGTGCTCGGCTTCGAGTATGGCTATTCGCTCGCCGAGCCCAATGCGCTCGTGCTGTGGGAAGCCCAGTTCGGCGACTTCGCCAACGGCGCCCAGGTCGTTATCGACCAGTTCGTGTCCTCGGGCGAGCGCAAATGGCTGCGCATGTCCGGCCTGGTGCTGCTCCTGCCGCATGGCTATGAGGGACAGGGTCCGGAGCATTCCTCGGCGCGGCTCGAGCGCTACCTGCAGATGTGCGCCGAGGACAATATGCAGGTCGCCAACTGCACCACGCCGGCGAACCACTTCCACATCCTGCGCCGGCAGTTGAAGCGCGATTTCCGCAAGCCGCTCATCCTGATGACGCCGAAAAGCCTGTTGCGCCACAAGCGCGCGGTGTCGCCGCTGGCGGCGATGGGCCCCAACACCGCGTTCCACCGCTTGCTGCCCGACGACGCGGACCGGGGCGGAGACGCGCGGACCAAGCTGGTCGAGGCTCAGAAGATCCGGCGCGTCGTGCTCTGCTCGGGCAAGGTCTATTACGATCTCTACGAGGAGCGCGAAAAGCGCGGCATCGACGACATCTACCTCCTTCGCGTTGAACAGCTCTATCCGTTCCCGGCCAAGGAGCTGCTGATGCGGCTGTCGCGCTTCAAGTCGGCCGAGCTCGTCTGGTGCCAGGAGGAGCCGCGCAACATGGGCGCGTGGCACTTCGTGGAGCCCTATCTCGAATGGGAGCTCAACCAGATCGGCGCGGAGTATCGGCGTCCCCGCTACGTCGGCCGCCCACCCGCAGCCTCGCCGGCAGCTGGCTTGATGTCGAAGCATCTCGCCCAGCTCAAGGCTTTCCTCGACGATGCACTCGGCGGATCGCAATGACGATTTTCGGATGACGATCATGATTGAAATTCGCGTTCCCACCCTCGGCGAGTCGGTGACCGAGGCCACCATCGGGCGCTGGTTCAAGCAGGCGGGCGAGGCGGTGACGGCCGACGAACCGCTGGTCGAGCTCGAGACCGACAAGGTCACGATCGAGGTGCCGGCGCCGGCCGGCGGCGTGCTGTCCGAAATCGCGGTGCGCGACGGCGAGACGGTCGCGGTCGGGGCGTTGCTCGGCCAGATT
>DASUPI010000328.1:0-5684 GCA_036281135.1 Rhodoplanes sp.
CCAGCACAGAATCGAGCGCCGAATACCGTAACTTAATTGCCGTATCATCAATCACACGGCGATTCTAAACCACGCGAGTCACCGTGGGAATCCCCTCACCGGTAATTCCGATTCGATAATTTCCCCACGGGCCCTTAGCCGTGCTGCCAGGCGCGGATTTGGGCCGTGCGGCGTGGCCGGTGGTCTGACGCGCCCGCTGGAGGGCTGAGCCCGAGGTAAACGCGTTTGGAATACCTATTTCGGGATGCAAGCCACCACGACTTTGACCGGGTTGCTGGTCGTGCGTCGAAAGGTTGCCCGATTGGCGTCATCGAAAACCAATTTGCCCGGAGCATTACCGAGCGCATAGGCATTCAGGATTTTTCCGTTTGACCCGCACGTGACCGAACATTCGCCGAGGCACTCCAATTCGCTCATGCGAATGGCGGTCCCCGGAGGCCCTGCTGGACCCGGCGGACCTTGCTCGCCTTTGTCGCCCTTGGCCAGTTGACCATCGCCACAAGCCGCAACAAGCGCGCAAAGAAGTCCGACGCATAGAAAGGTCCGCATCTTCGCGCCCCGGTATTCACGAGAATGTAGCAGGTGCGACACGCAAAATGAACCCGCCGAGCGTCATGGCGGGCTGTGCGCGTGATCGCGCGGGCTCAGGCGCGAGCCGAAGCCCACCCCTTCCCGCCGCGGCGCGGCCCGCCGACCTCAGGTGTTGCGCACGAAGCTGACGATAACATCCGCCCTCATCTGCGGATGCTGGCTGGTGGTGCGGACCATGACCGGCCTGCGTACGGCCCGCCCACGAACCGGTTGGGCGCATTCACGGCGGTGACCTTCCTTGATGCATTAGCGGGGTTCCATCCCGCACCGGTTCCCCGTCCACGAAGGCCGCATCGGCCCTGCGGCGATTACCCCGGACTGGGTCCGGTGTGCCAGTCCTGCGGGAAGGTGCTCGAGCACGATGAGTTGGTGAGCGAACTGAGCCCCGAATATGCGCGCGAGCGCGACGCCAGGCGGAACTCCGTCAAGATGACGCGGCCGTGATCACGGCGATCGAAGAGTAATTGAGAAGCCTCAAGTTCGCGACCGCAAGCGGGCTCACCCTGCCGACGGAAACGGGGGGTTTTGGGCTCTCAGAGCCTCGGAGGATGGCCGTGCAGCATTTCGGTAAGGAGCACTTCGAGGCGAGCGGTTCACCGATGTTTTCCGTCGACCTGGCGCGGAAATGGCGGGCGCTTGCGCAGCGGCGCAAAGCGCATCTCGTCGACCTCTACCACAGCGGACGCTGGCGGCTCTATTACAGCGAAGCGGATTTCGCCGAGCGCCTCCGCGCGGCCGTCTGCCTGGTCGATCGATGGACCGCGACGGTGCAGGCCGCCGCCGCCGAGGCGGTTGGCACGGCCGTGGTTCACGGCCTGTCCGCCTCCGACGAATGGGCGGACATCGATCTCATCCTGCTCGGGCCGCTCGAGCCGCTCGGCGAACACGCCGTCCGGCGCGCACCCGCTCGCATCGACGGCGCTGCAGACATGAACGTGCAAAGCGCCGATGAAAGGGGCAACGCTGGTTCGGTCCCCGCGGCCGGCGTCGATGGCGTCCGGATTGCCGAGCCGCAGCAGCGCCCCGGGCACCGCCTCGTCGCGGAACGCCGCAACCCTCGTGTTCGACAATCCGCATGGCCCTACCGCCCGGCTCGGTCCATCGACAGTCGCGAGCGTCTGGAAAGGACCGCGGCCGTGCGGAACGCCGGCGATGTGCCGGCGCCGGCGGATCGCAAGATCGCGTAGGGCAAGCGGATTTCGCACAGTCCCGCTTGAGCGCCGGGCTTTCGACGCCGGGAAATGTTGGACATGACTGCGCCCGCCTGCGCAGTCCGGCAGCCATTACTTTTGCGAGTGGCTTCGAAACCAAATCTGCCGAGCCGTTGTTGTGTCTCCAGTGTCCTCGGTCCGGAGCGGCTGGAAGGGCACGACCGACTTGGAGCAAGTAAAATGAGGAAGGTGATTTTCGCTGTGACGGCAGCCCTGGCGGCGCTGGCGACCGTCCCAGCCGATCCGGCAAGAGCCGACAATACCGAGGTGGCGCAAGTTGACGTTCAGATCGATCCCGGCGGACCTGACCGTGTGTACAGGGAAAGGCGGGACGATCCTGACGTGAGCGTCGGCGTCGGCCCCGGAGTCAGAGTCCGTCCTGGACAGAACTGCCGCGAGGTGAGCACCACGGTGGAGGATGACGACGGCCGCTCGGTCACGCGCCGGGAGCAGCGTTGCGATTGAGCAGGTTCCGCGGTCAATCCGCGAGGGTAGTTGTAACCCAGTCGAAACCCGCCGGGTGACCCGGCGGGTTTCGCGTTAGAGGCTCTGCCGGTGACCGTTCGAGCGGGGGACTCGGTGCGGCCTCGACGCACTGGTCCGTTCTCGCACCGCTCCTGCTACACTCATCCGGCCGGTCGCGTGAGGCGACCTTGCGGCGGAGCATGACCGATGTTCGGTCTAATGGCGGCGATCCCGATCGGCCTTGATGCGGTGCTCCTCGCACAATTGACCATCATCCCAGGGCCGGGCGGAGGCCCGATTGCGCCTGGTCCTCCCGTCCAAGGCTTCACGCCCGGCGGAGTGGGACTCGGCGGCACGTTCATCGCACCCGGCGCGGCCGCGCGCGACGTTCCGGTCTACCGGATCACGCCCGGCGGCGTGCCCGTGCTGGTCTTGCCGGAGCCGGGCCCGGAGCGAAAAGACTCGATCGTAAAGCGCTATCCAGGATGCGGATTCGTCGGGCCTTGCCTGCCCGAGAGCCTGACGCTGACCATCGACAGCCGGAAGGCGGGCGCCGGGACGACGCCTGCGCCGGATGCACCGATCAATACGATCAGCGAACTGTTCGCCGCCCTGCGCGCATGCTGGGCGCCGCCGGCGCGCGAGCAGGCGCAGGAAGGCATGCAGATGACGGTGCGTTTCAGCTTCCGGCGAACTGGCGAAATCATGGCTCCGCCCTTCGTCACCTATACGAAGCCGGGCGCCAAAGCCGATGTGAAACAGACCTATCGGCGCGCAATCGACGAAGCGCTCGACCGCTGCAATCGACTGCCGTTTTCCGACGCCTTCAAAGCCGCGATCGCCGGCCGCCCGATCAGCGTCCGGTTCATCGACGACCGCAGCATGGCGGAAGCGCCGCGGTAGCACGCGCCGGCCTTCATCAAGTGGACGCCCGTTTCCCGGCGCGTCCGGAGCGGCGCATCGGGCGAGCGCTAATCCTCGTTTCCTTCTCTGGTCGAGCTGACGCACCTTCTTGGGGGCCATCTTGGCGATGTCTCCGCGGGCGAATCTCAGCGGGGGACTCACGGGAATGCGAGCCGCTGCTGCTGGCGAAGCTGCGGCCTAACCCTGGTCGGCCGGCGGGATTCTCTGCTCGTGAACGCCGCGCTGTTGCATCGCATAGGCTTCGCGCACGAGAATATGGGTGGCGACCTCGTTCTCGGTCCGCCCGAGCTTTCCGAGCGTAGCGAGCAGAACCAGATAGTTGAACGTCTCATCCGGCAGGGTCAGACTGAGCGGCCGGGCCTCCGAACGATTTTCAGGTCGCGCCATTGCATCACTCCGCACAATTATAACGCCGTTATAATGCCATTTTAACCCTTGTTAAGCGAATCGAATCGTGACAGGTTTGATTCCGCCGCACCACTGCGAAAGCGCCCCTCGCAAGGCAGCTTCCGTGGCGGGTGCGGCGGGGCTGTCCTAGCCCACACTTACCGACCGGCTTGATGTGCGCAGAGCTCGCCGGCTCGCCGCCGAGAAAGCGAGCACGTCCGACTCATGCCGGGCGCCCGCAAGCGCGTCTGTGAATTGTTCCGCGCCGATGGCGAACGGGACGCGTGAGGGCGGCACCGTTTGTGTCCGTGTTGCGAGTGAGCGTGCCACGCGTATGGCCAGGACCGGGAGTAACGCCGGTCGCCGGCCTTGGAGTCAGCATTCCTAACGCAAGGCCATCAACATGTTCGCGAACCGTGAGACCTGGAATTCGGAGCGCATCGAGCAACTCAAGCGCTGCTTCCAAGCCGGACTTTCGAGCAGTCAGATAGCCCGCGAAATGGGCGTGACCCGCAACGCGGTGATCGGCAAAGTGAACCGTCTGGGCCTCTCGCGGCCCAAGGACGCCCTCGCCAAGACGCTGGAGCAAAAGCGCGCCGCGCGGCTCGCGCGCCCCAAGCGTCCGCGCCTCAGCATTTTCGCCCAGCATCGAATTCTGACCAAGGCCTATCCGGGAGCGCAGCCGGCGGGCGAAGCCATCCCGATTCACAGCGGCTGCGGATGCACGCTGCTCGAGCTGGGCCGGGGCAAGTGCCGGTGGCCGATCGACACCCCCGACGGCAATGACGTTTATTACTGCGGAAGCGAGCCGGTGCCCGGTCTGCCCTATTGCGCGGGGCATGCGCGTATCGCCTACCGGCCGACAGGTCGGCCGCGCAGCGACGCGCGCGTCTAAGCGGTCTCACACGCAGACGAGAACTCGCGTCAGGTCTGCGGCTTTGCCGAGGCTCCCTTATCCGAGCCCGAGAAACTGCTTGATCCGGCGCATGGTCGCTTCGGCGTCTTTCTTGTCGTTCGCCGACAGCGCCCAGCCCTCGCCGGCGCGCGAGATCAGGATGGTGTTGCAGACCTCGACGCCGGACGATCGGTCGACGGCCGTATCGACCGTGGCATCGACGATCTCGGCGAGCGTTTTTTCGATCGGGGCTCGGTTCCAGAATAGCATCTTGCGTTGCATGCTGACCTTGCCCATTTCCCCGTCGAGCGTCAGCGTCGTCGAACCCGATCGCAGCACCAATCGCTGTGGGGTGTTTTCGATGGTGGCCATGGCGTTTCTCCTAGCCGCGTTTTCTTTTTACCGCCTATTAAACGTAACATCGCCTCAGAGCCGGAACAATCGTTTCCGGCCGGGTTACCGCGGTGTGCTCGTGCAAGGCTTTTGACGATTCCGCAGAAAGGTTCGGCTGCTCTTTGAGCGCGCAATTTTACTCAGAATGGGAGAGCGCATGTCGCCGACCTTGACCGTCCAAATCGCATGGGGCGACTGCGATGAGCAGGGCATCGTCTATTACCCGAACTACTTCTACTGGATGGACAGCGCCTTCCAGGCGCTGTTGCGCAAGGCCGGGCTGAGTCTGCGAATCATCCGGGAGCAGTTCGGCGCGATCGGCATTCCGCTCGTGGAAGCCAAGGCGCACTTTCATTCTTCCGCGACGCATGAAGACTCGCTCGCGATCGAAGCGGAGGTATCGCACTGGGGACGGACAAGCTTCCAGGTGAGCTACCGAGCATTTCGCGAGCGCGAAATCGTGTTTGAAGGCGTCGAGGCGCGCGTGTGGGCGGTCAAGACCGGCGAACGCTCGGTTGCCTCGGCTCCGATCCCGGAAGAATTCCGCAGCGCGCTGACCGCGGCAAGCTCATCCGCCTAACAAACGCCTGACCGCGCAAGCGCCCGCGGAAACCGCGCGCAACGCTGTTTGCTGTGCGAAACCCCTGCCGCGCACGTCCCGTCACGCGCGCCGAGCGCCTGTTTACCGTCCGTTAACCATATTCGTTGCAGGGTTGAAGCCTCAGATTCTGAGCAACAGGAGGCCCAACATGCAGCTGACATTGGAAGAACGCATCCGCGATCGCGCCTACTTTCTGTCGGAGAGCGCAGGCGGAGGA
>DASUPI010000329.1:0-3221 GCA_036281135.1 Rhodoplanes sp.
GTCAGAATCGAACTCATTGACAGCCCGCTTTATGGGTTCCGGCGCAATGTCCTTGTCGACCGGGCTCGCGGCGCAGGCCGGCATTGGCCGGATCGTCCTCCGCCTTGCCGTCCGTGGAGGCGACGTTGGCGGGCGCTGCGATCTCATCGCCCTGACCGCCATCCGCGCCGGGCGCTGGCGGCTGGACGGGCGCGAGCGCGGACCAGTCGTCGGGCTTAAGCTTCATTCCTCCTTCCTGGTGTTTTGGAGCAGGCAGGATGCGTTCCGCGAGCCGCCAGTCCTCGAAGTAGCGCGCCTTTTTCGCGCGGATTGGGGGAACTCCGGCGACCATGACGATCTCGTCGTCGGGAGGAAGCTGCATGACCTCGCCTGGCGTCATCAGCGGCCGTGCCGTTTCGGAGCGCGACACCATCAGGTGGCCGAGCCAGGGTGAGAGCCGATGGCCGGCATAGTTCTTCATTGCCCGCATCTCGGTCGCCGTGCCGAGCGCATCGGAGACGCGCTTGGCGGTGCGCTCGTCATTGGTCGCGAAGCTCACGCGGACATGGCAATTGTCGAGGATCGAGTTGTTGGCGCCGTATGCCTTTTCGATCTGGTTCAACGATTGAGCGATAAGAAATGACTTCAGGCCGTAACCTGCCATGAAGGCGAGCGCAGATTCGAAGAAGTCGAGCCGGCCGAGTGCGGGAAACTCGTCGAGCATCAGCAACACGCGATGACGACGGTTCGTCGCGTGGAGATCTTCTGTGAGGCGGCGGCCGATCTGGTTGAGGATCAGGCGGATCAGCGGCTTGGTGCGGCTGATGTCGGAGGGCGGCACGACAAGGTAGAGCGTCGTCGGTTTCTCCTCTCCGGCGATGTCGGCGATGCGCCAGTCGCAGCGCCGCGTCACCTGCGCCACGACGGGATCCCGGTAGAGCCCGAGGAAGGACATGGCGGTGGAGAGTACGCCGGAACGCTCGTTGTCGGACTTGTTGAGCAGCTCCCGCGCGGCCGAGGCGACGACGGGATGCGGGCCGTGTTTGCCGAGATGCGCCGTCGTCATCATCGCGATCAGCGTGGTCTCGATCGGACGCCTAGGATCGGACAGGAACGACGCGACGCCGGCGAGCGTCTTGTCGGTTTCGGCATAGAGGACATGGAGGATCGCGCCGACCAGCAGCGAATGGCTCGTCTTCTCCCAATGATTGCGCCGCTCCAGCGAACCTTCTGGATCGACCAGCACGTCGGCGACGTTCTGGACGTCGCGGACTTCCCATACGCCGCGACGGACCTCGAGCAGCGGGTTGTAGGCGGCGCTAGCGGTGTTGGTAGGATCGAACAGCAGCACGCGGCCAAAGCTTCCGCGAAGCCCGGCGGTAAGGCCCCAATTCTCGCCCTTGATGTCGTGGACGATGCAGCTTCCTGGCCAAGTCAGAAGCGACGGCACCACGAGGCCGACGCCCTTGCCGCTTCGTGTCGGCGCGAAGCACAGCACATGCTCGGGTCCGTCATGCCGAAGATAGGCGCTGTCGAGCCTGCCGAGCACGACGCCGTCCGGTCCGAGCAGGCCGGCGGACTTGACCTCGACGGTGTTCGCCCAACGCGCCGAGCCGTAGGTTTCGGCATGCTTCGCCTCGCGGGCGCGCCAGACCGACATGCCGATGGCGACGGCGATGGAGACGAAGCCGCCCGACACGGCGATCGCTGCGCCCTCTAAAAAGATGCGGGGCGCGTAGGCGTCGTAGAAGTACCACCACCAGAAGAAGGCCGGCGGGGGATAGACCGACAGCCCGGCGAGATCGAACCATGGCGTGCCGAGCTGCGGCTGAAATCCCAGTCGCCACGCCGTCCACTGCGTCGCACCCCAGGTGGTGGTGAGAACGATGGCAAAGACGGTGAGGATCTGACCCCAGAGGATCTTGGTCGCGGTCACGGCTCATTCCCGATTGCGAATTTAGAGCGTCAGAAAAGCGCGCGCGCGTCCGCGTTCAATGGCAATCGAACAGCGATCGCAAGCGAACGTAGCGCTGCGAAAAAATACTGATCCTTCCGACGCGACCGTCCGATGCTTACAGGCCGAGTCCGCGCTTCCGGCCGAAGCTCCAGTCGACGCCGCCGTCCGTTCGGGCGATGCCGGAGACGTGCTTGCCGAGATTGCGTTCCAGCGACGGCGACCAGGGCACGAGCTGGAAGCCGAGCCCGTCATCGATCATGGCGAAGCGGCCGGAGGACAGCATGAGACGCTGGCGATAGACGCCGGTGACATATTCCCCGCTCGCCGCCTTCTGGAACGGCGTTCCAGTCTCGGCGGCGAGCTTCTCGCCGATCGCATCGAGTTCACGCCGGCGCAGGGTATCGAGCAGATTGCGGGCGAAGATCACTTGCTGCCCTTGTCGCCGCGCGAGCCCCTGCTCGATCAGGTGATCGGCGCGCGCCGTCATGGCGGTTTGCACCTCGGCGCCGAAGCCGCCGCCACCAAGAAATGCCGGCTCGCGGGCAATCAGTTGGCGATCGATCCAGGTGGCGCCCGACGCCTTGACCTGCGCGTCGATATCGAGATCGGACCGCACCGCCAGCGCGATACGGCGCCGGCCCTGGGCATCGTCGAACTGGCGCAACTCCACGACCGACCCGGTCGCGCTGTCGCCGGCCGCGTCGAGGTCGGGCAGCTTGACGTGATGCGTGCGGCCATCGATGCCGTCGACCACGGCATAGGCGGCGCCTTTCAGCTCGTCGTCGAGGCCGCGATCAAGGAGCCGGCCGACAACGCGATCGCCAATGCCCTCGCTGGCAAGCACATAACTCGACGCAGCCCGCTCGATGCCGCGCTCGGTGAGCGCCCGGTGCATGCGCTTGATGATGTCGCCGCGTTCGCCGAGCGCGCGCAACGTCGGTTCGGCCTCGTCCGCGATGACCCATTGGCCCGGGCCGGGCTGATGGGCGAGGCCGAGGGATTCGAGCTTGCGCAGCCGGCCGACCTTCTGCGTCAGGTATGGGTCGGGCTGTCGATCAGGATGCGGCGCGAGGTCAATGACGCGGTGCTGACCGGCATCGCGGACAAGCTGCCGGTCGAGCCGCGTCCAGCGCTCGGCATCGATCTGGTTGTCCAGGCTCCGGCGGATGTCGAGGTTGGTGCGAGGCCCAAGCTCCTGGGTGACGAGATCCTGCGCCCGCGCCCGCATGCCCTGGCTGATGTAGTCCCGCGCGATGACGAGGTCCTTCCCGTCGTCGGCGCGGCC
>DASUPI010000330.1:0-3076 GCA_036281135.1 Rhodoplanes sp.
CGATCACCTCGACCACAAACCGTGCCAGATGCTTCTCCGGAAGCCAGTCGTCGATCGAAGGCGGAAAAAGAAATCCCGTCTCACGGTCAATCGAACGAAAATTGCTCATCGAGCGACACCCCGGGAAGCTGGAGAATCAAACGCCCGATGATACATGCCCAAACAACCCGTCAAGTCCGACAGGCTGCTAACTATCTGCATTGCAGGAGCCGCTTCATGTCACTGTCCGATACTCGCACCGCCATGCCGGTCGACGTCGTCTCCGACGTCGTCTGTCCATGGTGCTTCATCGGCAAGCGTCGCCTCGAAAAAGCGATGGCGCTTGCTCCCGACATTCCGCTCAGCGTGCGCTGGCGGCCTTACTTCCTCAATCCATGGGTGCCGCGCGAAGGGATCGGGCGGACCGAATATCTGACGACGAAGTTCGGCTCGGTCGAAACCTATGCTCGCATCGCCGAGCGCATTGCGGCGGCCGCCGAGGCCGAGGGGCTCGTCTACCGGGTCGAGGCGATCGCGCGTCAGCCGAACACGCTCGATTGTCATCGCCTGATCCGGTGGGCGGGAGCGAACGGAGCCGCCGGGTCCGGCGAAGCCGCAGGCCGGATGAAACAGCGCTTGATGGAGCTGTACTTCTCGGAAGGCGCGGACCTGACGGCGCGCGATGTGCTGGTGCAAGCCGCGGTCGACTGCGGCATGGATGCGGACGAGACCCGCAAGCGCATCACGAGCGATGCCGACGAGTTGGAAGTCACCGCCGAGGCCATGGCTGCGAGCAATGCCGGGGTCGAGGGCGTGCCGTGCTTCATCTTCGGCGGGGTGCTGGCAGTCGCCGGCGCACAGGCCCCGGACTATCTCGCCGGCGCTCTTGCCCGCGCCTTCGCGCAGTTCGAGCGGCGGCTCGCCGCAGGGGAAATCGCCAATCCCGAGGCAAGGCCCTACTGACCGGCGTATGCGGCCCGCCAATTACGCGCGGCTCGCACGCACCGGACAGATTCGGCCAGGCGATTGAACGCTTACGGCACGGGATTCGGTACTAACCGCCTTAATCGCTGCCGTAATACGCTGCCGATGCGCCTCCGGAGAGAGACATGCGTGCCCCTTTTTCGGCAGAATCCGTGCAGCGCGTGTCTCCAAGAATCCTCACCTCGGAGAAACACGATCATCGCGCGCCCTTCGAACCTGGACAGTAGGAAGGCCGCTGGGTACCAACGGAAGCTCGAAAGCAGAGTTATCGGTCATCAGTCAGCGCAGGTTGCCTTTACCGACCATGCGGTGTGAAATCGATATGGCCCCTCTTCGTCGTGGCGTAGCGATCCTAGCGGCGACCCTGTCGGTCCCGGCAGCGGGATGGGCGGAGCCGGCTGGAACCACATCCCCCCCGGCAGTGACCCCCTGGACCGTGACGATCGGGGTGCAAGGTCGGCTCGAGCCGGTGTTCCAAGGGTCAGACACCTACCAGCTTCTGCCTTACCCCGTGTTCAACATCCGGCGCGCCGGAACGCCCGAACGATTTCTCGCCCCGCGCGACAATGCCGCGATATCCTTCTACGATGTCGGGTTTTTCCGGGTCGGCGCGGTCGGAAAGGTGCGGCGCGCGCGCGATCAATCAGACGACCCGGCGCTGAACGGCCTCGGCGATGTCCCTTGGGCCGGCGAGATCGGCGGATTCGCCGAATATTGGTGGGTTCCCTGGCTACGCGGCCGGGCAGAGGTTCGGCAAGGGTTTAACGGCCACCATGGCATCGTCTCCGACCTGATGCTCGACGCGGTGATCCCCGCGACGTCCCAGCTGACGCTTTCTGGGGGACCGCGGCTGACCCTCGTCACCGCGGCGGCGAACGATCCGTACTTCTCGATCACGCCGGGACAGTCGTTTGCATCCGGACTGCCCGTCTATAACGCCAAGGGCGGCGTTCAATCGTTCGGGGCCGGCGTGCAGGCGCGATATCGCTGGAACGCCGTTTGGGGGACGCACGCCTTCGTCGAGTACGAGCGTCTGACCGGAAGCGCCGCCAATTCGCCGCTCGTCGAGCAGCGCGGCTCTCCGAATCAGTTCACGATTGGCCTCGGAACGACCTATTCGTTCAATTTCTACCCATTCTGGTGATAGGGCCCCCTTCGGCGCGGCGCTTTGCGCCCCGCGGGTCGCGGCTTGCGTAACAGACGGAAGTTGCGGTCGTCGGACCGCCTCGTTGCGCATTTCATCTCGGCACTGAATCATGGCGCGCATGGAGACGATCAGGAAAACGGGCTTGATCGCGTTGCTCATCGGCATCGCCGTCGTCGTCGGGCTTACGGCCTGGTCGGGATGGCGCTTGGTCGGCGAGGCCGTGGCAAGCGTCGGCATCGGGATTCTCGTCGTCATTCTCGTTCGCGCCGCCACGGTTTCAGTCGCCGGTCTCGGTTGGCAGCTCTTGTTTCCTCGCAAACTGCGCCCGGCGGCATGGCGCTGCGTGCTGCTGCGCTTCGTTCGCGAGGGGGCGAACAATCTGTTGCCGTTCGCGCAGGTCGGCGGCGATTTGGTCGGAGCTCGGCTCCTGACCTTCTCGGGCGTGCCCGGCTCGCTTTCGCTCGCAAGCGTCATCGTCGATGTCCTGCTGCAAGCCGCGACCCAGTTCGTTTTCGCCATCTGCGGCCTTGCGATCCTGATCGCGCTCGGGGACCACAAGGGGGTCGCCTGGGCCGCGGTGCCGGGTTTTCTCATCGCCGCGCTGGCGCTTGGCGGATTCTACTGGGCGCAGCGCCACGGCGGCCGCCGCGTCATCTTGTTCTTTCTTGACCGGCTCGCGCGCGACCAGGACGGCTTCTTCCAAACAAAGGTGGACGCGGTCTACGATTGGCTCGCCGCAATCTATGCAAGCCGATCGACGCTGCTCACCAGCGCCGTTGTCCATTTTGCGGGCTGGTTGATCGGCGCGGGCGAGGTCTATGCAACATTCGCCTTTATGAACCGTCCCGTCGGTTGGGCGGAGGCGTTGGTGATCGAAAGCCTTATTGACGCCGTGCGGGGCGCCGCTTTCGCGGTGCCAGGCGCGCTGGGAGCGCAGGAGGGAGGGCTTATCGTGCTGTGCGCGCT
>DASUPI010000331.1:0-6945 GCA_036281135.1 Rhodoplanes sp.
GCCCGCGCTGAACGTGACGCACGCCGACAAGATCGTGGTGGATGGCAAGCCGCTGCCCGGCGCGGAGCGCACGCGGCTCTTCCTCTATAACAAGCCGCGCGGCCTGGTGACCACGACGTCCGATCCGCAGGGGCGACCGACCATTTTCGGCGCGCTGCCGAAGGACCTGCCGCGCCTGATCAGCGTCGGACGGCTCGACCTTTCGACCGAGGGGCTGCTGCTGCTGACCAATGACGGCGGGCTCGCGCGCGTGCTCGAACTCCCCGCGACCGGCTGGCTCCGGCGCTATCGCGTGCGCGCGCATGGCCAGGTCGACCAGGCCGCGCTCGACCGGCTGCGCGAGGGCCTTACCGTCGACGGCGTGCGCTACGGGCCGATCGAGGCGAGCCTCGATCGCGAGCAGGGCGCCAATGTGTGGCTCACAATGGCGATCCGCGAGGGCAAGAACCGCGAGGTGCGCAATGTGGTCGAAGCGCTCGGGCTGCAGGCGAACCGCCTGATCCGCGTGTCGTTCGGCCCGTTCCATCTCGGCGAGATGCAGGAAGGCGAGATCGTCGAGGTGAAGACGCGCGTGCTGCGCGATCAGCTCGGCGACCGCATCGCAGCCGAGGCGGGATGCGATTTCACCGGGCCGGTTCTCGTCCGCGCGGCGGACGAAGCGCCGCCAGCACCGCCCCGGCGCGGCGACCGACCGCATCGCGCCGAGCGCAACCAGGCCCGCGGCCGGTTCGAGCGCCCGGAACGCGACCGCCCGCGGCAGCGCCCGGAGCGTGATGGCGCGAAACGTCCGCAGCGCGACGGTGCGAAACGCCCGCCTCGGCCGGGCGAACGGGGGCGCGCCGAGCGTGACGTTCCCGACAAGCCGGCTGGACGGCCGCGGCGCGGCCATGCCTGGCGGGCCGAGGACGCCCCACTCAGCCGGCATTATCGCGGCGCGGGCAGCAAGGCGCGTGAGCTTCCCGAGGGCTCGGCCGGGCCGAAGCGCGCCGGCCTCATCGCCGACCGCAAGGGCCGCCGCGTTCTGGTCGAGCGCTTCGGCGAGAAAGCATCGGCCAAGCCCGAACAAGCGCGCGCGCGTCCGGTAAAGCAGGCGAATAAGTCTTTAGATAAGCCGAGCGGCAAGCCGCGGCGCGGTCGGCCGGAGTCGCGCGACCGTCCTCGCGGGGCGGGACCGCGCCCGTCGCGGCCGAAATCGCGGCCGCGCTAACAGGTCATCCTTGACGCCCGCTGGCCCTTTGGTTTGACGCGTGATCTTATCCGAAAAGTCTGCAACTTTCCCGGATCGTGCTCTCATGCGCATCGTCGGCGGACGGCTGCGCGGGCGCAGGCTCGCTGCGCCCACCTCCGCGGCTATTCGGCCGACCAGCGACCGGCTGCGCGAATCGTTGTTCAACATTCTGGCGCATGCCTATGGCGATCCGGCGTGCGGGGCGCGCGTGCTGGACCTGTTCGCCGGCGCCGGCGCGCTCGGGCTCGAAGCGCTGTCGCGTGGGGCGGCCTTCGCGCTGTTCGTCGACGACGGCTCAGAGGCGCGCGCGCTGATCCGCCAGAACGTCGAGGCGCTCGGGCTGGGCGGCGCGACCCGCATCTTCCGCCGCGATGCGACGCGGCTCGGCCCCGTGCACCCGCTCGCGCCGTTCTCGCTCGTCTTCCTCGATCCGCCCTACGGCAAGGGACTGGCCGAACGGGCGCTCGCCTCCGCGCGCGATGGCGGCTGGCTTGCTCTCGACGCGTTGATCGTGGTCGAGGATGCGGCGCAGCCGGGCTTTGCTGCGCCCGAAGGTTTTCGCGAACTGGAGCGCCGCCGCTACAGCGACACCGAGCTCGTGTTCTTGCACGGCCTAGGATTGCATTCGGCGTAAATAGTCGTACTTATTACTACTATTCACAGGAAGGCGCGCAGCAATGGCCGGGATCGAAAAAATCAGCGTGGCGCTGACGACGGAACAAGTGGCCGCGCTCAAAGCCGCAGTCGAGGCTGGCGAATATGCGACCACAAGCGAAATCTTGCGAGAGGCGGTGCGCGAATGGCAGCTCAAGCGGGAACTCTGACAGGAAGACATCAACCGGCTCCGGCGGCTGTGGGATGAAGGCGCGGCGAGCGGGACGGCCGGCAGGCTGGACATGCAGGAGCTGAGGAACCAAGCCCGCGCACGGCTGAAAGGAGCAAAGAAACTGGTCGGCGATGCCGACTGATCTGATCTGGTCCACGTGGCGATCGGGATCGACAACCCTGCGGCAGCCGAGCGCTATTTTGACCGGATCGAAGCCAAGATCGAGCTTCTGAGATCACGGGCGAGGATCGGAGTGCGTCGGCCCGACATCAGGGCCGGGATGCGCATGCTGGTCGAAGCGCCTTACGTGATCCTTTATCGCACCGAGCCGGACACCGATGAAGACCCCGTCACGGCTGTCGAAGTCATTCGGATCATCGACGGCCGGCGTGACCTGGGTCACCTTTTCTGAGCGCCGGAGGCGTTCGAGAGCGGTGCTCTCGCCGCCGAACGCACCTGCCGCTACCTTCTCCCGAACAGCCGCTCGATGTCGGAGAGCTTCAGCTCCACATAGGTTGGCCGGCCGTGATTGCACTGGCCGGCATTGGGGGTTTCCTCCATCTCGCGCAGGAGCGCGTTCATCTCCTCCGGCTTGAGCCTGCGGCCGGCGCGCACCGAGCCGTGGCAGGCCATGGTCGCGGCGACCGCCAGCAGCCTTCGTTCGAGCGGCAGCGCCTCGTCCCATTCGGCCATGTGCTCGGCAAGATCGCGCGCCAGCGCGCCGGCGTCGATCGCGCCGAGCAGCGCCGGCGTCTCGCGCACCGCGACCGCGCCGGGACCGAACGATTCGATCACGAGCCCGTAGCGGGACAGCTCGTCGGCCCGCCCGAGCAGGCGCGCGACATCGGCCGCGTCGAGCTCGACGATCTCGGGAATGAGCAGGCTCTGCCGCGCGATCCCGTTCGCGGCGAGCGCCGCCTTCATGCGCTCATAGACGATGCGCTCATGGGCGGCGTGCTGGTCGACGATGACCACGCCGTCGCCGGTCTGCGCGATGATGTAGGTCTGGTGCAGTTGCGCGCGCGCCGCGCCGAGCGGCCGGTCGATCGCCACGGGCGGCGCTTCGGCCCGCTGCGTGCGCATGTCCGCCGCCGGCGCGCCGATATCGAACGCCGCCTGCGCAGTTTCCGCGAAACCCGGCGCGAAATTGTCCAGCGTCGTCGCGCCTTCGAGCGCGAGCGCCGCAGCCGCAGCGGACAGACCGGGCCGCGCCGGCGAGCGCCGCCAATCCCAACCGCGGGGGCGCGCATCGCCCGCGCCGCGCAGCGCGGCGATCGTCGCCGTTCCTCCGGTCGAGGCCGCGCGCCCGGCCCCGCGCACGAGCGCCTCGACCAGCGCGCGCACGATGGTCGCGCGCACGAGGCCCGCATCGCGGAAGCGCACCTCGGCCTTCGCGGGATGCACGTTCACGTCGACCTCATGCAGGTCGATCGCGAGAAACAGCGCGACGATGGGATGGCGGTCGCGCGGCAGATAGTCGGCATAGGCCGCGCGCACCGCGCCGACCATCAGCTTGTCGCGCACCGGGCGGCCATTGACGAAGAGAAACTGGCCGAGCGCATTGGCGCGGCTCAGCGTGGGCAGGCCGGCGAAGCCTTCGATGGAAAGCCCCTCGCGCCCCGCGCGCACCTCGATCGCATTCGCCGCGAAGTCGGCGCCGAGCACGTCGCCAAGGCGCGCGAGCCGCCCCGTTCCCGGCAGCGCCGCGGGAAAATTCGCCGGCGCGCGCTCCTCGCCAGCGAGCGTGAAGGCAGCGTCCGGGCGGCTCATCGCCAGCCGCCGCACCACGTCGCGGATCGCCGCCGCCTCGGTGCGGTCGGTCTTGAGGAATTTCAGCCGCGCCGGCGTCGCATGGAAGAGATCGCGCACCTCGACGCGCGTGCCCTGCGCGAGCGCCGCGGGCCGCACGTCCGACTTCGCGCCGGCCGCGACCGCGATCGACCAGGCATGCGGCTCGTCCGCCTGCCGGGTCGTGATCGCAAGCCGCGCCACCGCCCCGATCGAGGGCAAGGCCTCGCCGCGAAAGCCGAGCGTGCGGATCGCCAGCAGATCGTCCGCGGGCAGCTTGGATGTCGCATGTCGCTCGACCGCGAGCCCGAGGTCCGCGCGCGTCATGCCGCATCCGTCGTCCGTCACGGTGATGCGCCGCCGCCCGCCGCCCTCGGTGAACACGTCGATGCGCCGCGCGCCGGCGTCGAGCGCATTCTCGACGAGTTCCTTGACCACGCTCGCCGGACGCTCGACCACCTCGCCCGCGGCGATGCGGTTGATCACGGCGGGGTCGAGCTGACGGATGGGCATGGGCGATTCGGACCTCGTCCGGCATCGTATCCGGGCGGGCTCCCGCCGCCAAATCCGGCATCGGCAAAGTGCAGAAATCGACGTCGCCGCAGCGCCCGGCGCCGCCCGCCCGGCGGCCGATCAGATCACGTAATCGAACGAATGATAGGCTTCGCGGCTGAGCAGCTGATCCATCGTACGCGCGGGTTCGGGACAGCCGGCCGGGCCGACCGGGCGCGCCGGCACGCCCGCGACCGTCGTGTTGGGCGGCACCGGCTGCAGCACGACGGAGCCCGCCGCGATGCGGGCGCAGTGGCCGACCTCGATATTGCCGAGAATTTTCGCACCCGCGCCGATCAGCACGCCATGGCGGATTTTCGGGTGACGGTCGCCGGTCTCCTTGCCGGTGCCGCCGAGCGTCACCGTCTGCAGGATCGATACGCCGTCCTCCACCACCGCGGTCTCGCCGATCACGAGACCGGTCGCATGATCGAGGAAAATGCCTTCGCCGAACGGCACGGCGGGATGGATGTCGGTCTGGAACACCTCGGATGACCGGCTCTGCAGATAGAGCGCGAAATCGCGCCGGCCGCGCCGCCACAGCCAGTGCGCCAGACGATGCGTCTGGATCGCATGGAAGCCCTTGAAATACAGCACCGGCTCGATCAGGCGGGTGGCGGCGGGGTCGCGGTCGAGCACGGCGAGCGCGTCGGCGCGCACCGCCCGCCCGATCGCCGCATCGGTGCGGAACGCCTCGGCGAATGCGTCGCCGAGCAGGTGCGCGGAAATCTCCACATTCGCAAGCCGCGCCGCGATGCGCCGCGCGACGGCGGCTTCGAACGACGGAGCGCTGAGAATGGCGGGGATGACGAGGCCGCCCAATTCGGGGGCCGCGCGCACCACCGCCTCGGCCTGTTCGCGCAGCCGGTCCCACAGCGGGTCCAGCTTCGGCGACGGCATGGCCAGAACAGCGCCGCCGGGCGACGGGCTCGCAATGTTCATCGGCGTCCCTCCTTGCCGCGCTTCGGCGCGAAGAAGCGCATGCGCGGAACTCCGGTTCACGAGTCCGGTTCACGGTCCTGCGCATTTCGGTGTTTCCCCGTGCCTTGTCAAGGAAATGACTTGCTCTTTTCGGCCGCCGCCGCAGTAGGGTTATTCCCCTTCGTGGAAGCATCTACTTGGAAGGCATCCGGGCCGTGCGTACTTCTCGCTGCGCCGCAGCCAGTCGTTCGCTTGCGCCCATCCTACGGGTGAATTTCCGCTCGTCTCCGCGCAAGCGGGGACCCAGGATTGTCGAAAGCAGGCTTCCCCCTTCGCGGGAATGAGCGGACATGGTTCGCCCGGAGGAAGGCGGCCGGTCACCCGGCGAGAAACCAATCGATTTCGCTGCGCTCAATCCGGGCCATGTTTCCCTTTTCGTCACCGCCGGGCTTGACCCGGCGGTCCATTCTGAACCGCCACATACTCGGAACGGCCGCATGGATGCGCGGTTCAAGCCCGCGCATGACGAGGATGCGGGACAGCTTTTCCGCCCTCATAGTGAGCGTTGCGTGAGGGTCGGTGGGTTTCGATGGGTTTCGATGGGTTTCGCCTCCGGCTCAACCCATCCTACGCACTTTCTACGCACTTTCATCCTCCCCCGCCTCACGGGGGAGGATGATCGATCGTCCCGCTTGCGCGGGGACGAGCGGACTCACCGCTCAGACTACCGCCATCTTCGATGAATCCAGAACCACTGCTCGGGATGCTCGCGCACCCAATCCTCGATGATCGAGGTGACGAGCTGCATCGTCCCCGCAATATCGATCCGGCCGTCGGCGGCGCGCGGCGGGTCGAGCGGCGCGGTCAAGTCGAAGCGGAAACGCCCGTTCGGCAGACGAACCACGCGCGCGCCGTAGATCGGACATTCGAACCGCCGGGCGAAGCGCGCCAGCATCGGATTGACCATGCAGGGCCGCCCGAAATACATCGCCTCGACGCCGCGTTCGGCATGCTGATCGATCAGCATGCCGACGATCCAGTTGCGCTTGAGCGCATCGCGGATGCGGAACGGGGCGTCCGGACCCGCCGGAATGAAGGCGGCCACGCGTGCGCTGCGCGCGGTGGCGAGCGCCTTGGTGAGGGAGTTTACGGGCGGCGCGCGGAACACGACCGCCACCTCGCGATCGATGTCGGGCCCGCCGAGCGGTACGAGCTCCCAGTTGGCGAGATGCGCCGTGAACATCAGCGCCGGCTTGCGCTCGTCGCGCAGCCGTGCGAACCGCTCGGCCGTCGCCGAATCCATGAAGATGCGGCCCGGCGGCTTGCGCGGGTCATAGTCCCAGAGCCGATCGAGATGGGCGTATTCGACCGAGAGCCGGCCGAGATTGTCCCACATGCCGGCGAGGATTTCCGCACGCTCGGCTTCGGTCTTTTCCGGAAAAGCGATCGCGAGCTGCGCTTGCGCGACGCGATGCCCGCGCAGCCATGGGCCGATCCGGCGCATCAGCCAGCCGGCAAAACCGGCGCTGCGATCGAGGTCGAGCCGCTGCAGCATGCGCAGCACCCAAAGACTGATCATGCCGAACACACTCACGGAAAGTTCGCGCCGTGACCGCGGACGATCGCGGCC
>DASUPI010000332.1:0-2899 GCA_036281135.1 Rhodoplanes sp.
GGCCGCCGCCCCGACGGCACGCTGGTGGCCCACAAGCTCCTGTCGGAGAATCCCGAAGCCTATCGCGACGCCGCCGTCCAGGGCATCCGCGATCTCCTGAGGCTTGCCCCGGGCGAGCCCATTCCGGTCGAGCGCATCGGCGCGCTCAAGATGGGAACGACGGTCGCGACCAATGCGTTGCTCGAGCGGCACGGCGAGCGCACGCTGCTGGTCGTCACCAAGGGCTTCCGCGACGCGCTCGCCATCGGCTATCAGGCGCGCCCGAAAATCTTCGCCCGCCAGATCGTCAAGCCCGACATGCTGTACGGGCGCGTCGTCGAAGTGGACGAGCGCGTACGCGCCGACGGGACGGTGGAGCGCGAGCCGGATCTCGCCGCGGTGCGCGGCGACCTGTCGCGCGCGCTCGCGGACGGCGTCAAGGCCGTCGCAATCGTGTTCATGCACGCCTATCGCTATCCCGAGCACGAGCGGCGCGTGGCGCTGATCGCCCGCGACCTCGGCTATTCCCAGGTCTCTGTGAGTCACGAAGTTTCGCCACTAATAAAACTGGTCGGGCGCGGCGACACCACGGTGGTCGACGCCTATCTCTCGCCGATCCTGCGCCGCTATGTGGCGCAGGTGGCGGAAGAGCTTCGCCCGCCGCAAGATGCCCCCCTCCCCGACCCTCTCCCACAAGGGGGGAGGAAGCAGGGAAGCGTCACTCAGCAAGGGAAGCAGGGAAGCGTCACTCAGCAAGGGGAGAGCGCGCACGATGTGGAGAGCGGCCCTGCTCCCTCTCCCCGCGAGCGGGGAGAGGGTCGGGGTGAGGGGCATTTGTCGAACGCGGGGCGTCGCGGCGACCCCCCCTCACCCGACGCGCTCGGCACGGCCGACCGCGCCGACCTCTCCCCGCCTGCGGGGAGAGATGAAGAGGCTGCGGCGCACGACGCCATCCGTCTGATGTTCATGATGTCGTCGGGCGGGCTCACCGCGGCCGAGCTGTTCCAGGGCAAGGACGCAATCCTGTCGGGGCCGGCCGGCGGCGTGGTCGGCATGGCGGAGACCGGCCGCGAGGCCGGTTTCGACCGGCTGATCGGCTTCGACATGGGCGGCACCTCGACCGACGTGTCGCACTTTGCCGGCGAATACGAGCGCGCCTTCGAGACCGAGGTGGCGGGCGTGCGCATGCGCGCGCCGATGATGCTGATCCACACGGTCGCGGCGGGCGGCGGCTCCATCCTGCATTTCGACGGCGCGCGCTTTCGCGTCGGGCCGGATTCGGCCGGCGCCGATCCGGGCCCGAAATGCTACCGGCGCGGCGGCCCGCTCGCTGTCACCGACGCCAATGTGATGGTCGGCAAGCTGATCCCGGCCTTCTTCCCCAAGATTTTCGGACCGGAGCAGAACCTGCCGATCGATGCGGCGGCGGTGCGGGAGGCGTTCGCCGCGCTCGCGCGCGAGGTCGGCGGCGGCCGCAGTCCGGAAGAAGTCGCCGACGGCTTCATCCGGATCGCGGTCGAGAACATGGCGAACGCGATCAAGAAAATCTCCGTGCAGCGCGGCTATGACGTGACGCGCTACGCGCTGAACTGCTTCGGCGGCGCGGGCGGCCAGCATGCCTGCCTCGTCGCCGACGCGCTCGGCATGACGACGGTGCTGATCCACCCGTTCTCGTCGCTGCTCTCCGCTTACGGCATGGGCATGGCGGACATCCGCGCGACCCGCCAGCAGGCGATCGAGGAGCCGTTCGGGGAGCCCGCCCTCCGCGCAATCGTCGCCGCAGGCGAAAAGCTCGGCACGGAAGCGCGCGCCGAGGTGACCGGGCAGGGCGTGTCCCCGCACGACATCGCCGTGCATGTGCGCGCGCATATCCGCTACGCCGGCACCGACACCGCGCTGGAAGTGAGCGCGGGCACGCTTTTGTCACCTCTCCCCGGCGGGGAGAGGTCGACCGCGGAGCGGTCGGGTAAGGGGGAACCAGACCGGACAGCTCTGTCCCCCCTCACCCCAACCCTCTCCCCTTTTCAGCTTTCAGGTCTGAGAGAGATGAAGTCCGCGTTCGAGGCCGCGCACAAGGCGCGCTTCGGCTTCATTGACGAAGCGAAGGAGCTGGTGGTCGAGGCGGTGTCGGTCGAGGCGGTGGGCGGCGGCGCCAAATTCGCCGAACCGCTCCGCGCGAGAACCGGCGGTCCCCTCCCCCCGCGTGCGCACCGGAGCCTGTTCTATTCCGCCGGCCGCCGACATGACGCACCCGTCTATACGCGCGACCAGCTTGCGCCGGGACACGCGGTGCCGGGTCCGGCCATCGTCATCGAGCCGCACCAGACGGTGGTGATCGAGGACGGCTGGCGCGCCGAGCTCACCGAGAAGAACCATCTCGTGCTCGCGCGCGTCGTCCCGCTCGTACGCCAGCATGCGATCGGCACCAAGGCCGATCCGGTGATGCTCGAAGTGTTCAACAACCTGTTCATGTCGATCGCCGAGCAGATGGGCGTCGTGCTGCAGAACACCGCCTATTCGGTGAACATCAAGGAACGGCTCGATTTCTCCTGCGCGGTGTTCGCCGCCGATGGCGCGCTCGTCGCCAACGCTCCGCACATGCCGGTGCATCTCGGCTCGATGGACCGCGCGGTCGAGACCATCATCCGCGAAAACGCCGGACGGATCGCGCCGGGCGACGTCTACGCGATCAACGCGCCCTATAATGGCGGCACGCACCTGCCCGACATCACCGTCTGCACGCCGGTGTTCGCCCTTCCCCATCATCCTCCCTCGCTTGCGGGGGTCGGCGCGCGCCGCGCGCCGGGAGGGGGCCCACTTGCTGCGCCAGCAACCCCCGCCCCTAACCCCTCCCCACAAGGGGGAGGGGAACAGGCCGCGCCGAGCGCCGCGTCCAAAGCGATCGCTTCATGTAACCCGG
>DASUPI010000333.1:0-2157 GCA_036281135.1 Rhodoplanes sp.
GCGCAGCGCACGCTGAAACTCATCGGCGCGCGCGGCAACAACCTCAAGAACGTCACCGCCGAAATCCCGCTTGGTCTGTTCACCTGCATCACCGGCGTGTCGGGCGGCGGTAAATCGACGCTGCTCATCGACACGCTGTACAAGGCGGTGGCGCGCAAGCTCAACCGCGCAAGCGAGGCCCCTGCCCCGCACGACCGCATCGAGGGCCTCGAGCACATCGACAAGATCATCGACATCGACCAGTCGCCGATCGGCCGCACGCCGCGCTCCAACCCCGCGACCTATACCGGCGCGTTCACGCCGATTCGCGAATGGTTCGCCGGACTCCCTGAGTCGCGCGCGCGCGGCTACGAGCCGGGGCGCTTCTCCTTCAACGTCAAGGGCGGGCGCTGCGAGGCCTGCCAGGGCGACGGCGTCATCAAGATCGAGATGCACTTCCTGCCCGACGTCTACGTCACCTGCGATGTGTGCAAGGGCAAGCGCTACAATCGCGAGACGCTGGAGGTGACGTTCAAGGGCAAGTCGATCGCCGACGTGCTCGACATGACGGTCGAGGAGGCGGCCTCCTTCTTCAAGGCGGTGCCGCGGGTGCGCGAGCCGCTCGCGCTGCTGCATCGCGTCGGGCTCGACTACATCCATGTCGGCCAGCAGGCGACGACGCTGTCGGGCGGAGAGGCGCAGCGCGTGAAGCTCGCCAAGGAACTCGCCAAGCGCGCGACCGGGCGCACGCTGTACATTCTCGACGAGCCCACCACGGGCCTGCATTTCCACGACGTGGCGAAGCTGCTCGACGTGCTGCACGAGCTGGTCGAGACCGGCAATACGGTCGTGGTCATCGAGCACAATCTCGAAGTGATCAAGACCGCCGACTGGATCATCGATCTCGGCCCCGAAGGCGGCGACGGCGGCGGCGAGATCGTGTTCGCCGGCCCGCCGGAGGAGATCGTGAAGGAGCCGCGCAGCTATACGGGCGCGTTTCTCAAGCCGGTGCTCGGGCGGAAGGTGGCGGGTGCGCTGCGCGACGCCGGCGCGGGACGGCGGAAGAAGGCGGCGGGATAGCGGGCGAGCGTGTTCGTTCTCCCCGCGCGCGGGAAGGTGGCGAGCCGCGCGAGCGGCGAGCCAGATGAGGGGCACTTCCTTCAGAGCTCCTGCGAGGGCGAGCCCCTCACCCGGATAGCCAAGAGCTGGCTGTCCTGACGCGCATTATGGTAGATGTCGCACATGGCGATGAATGTCGAAGCTGAGATTCGCGACCTTAAGCGTCGTGTCAGCGAGATCGAAGGGTCGTTCGGGTTCCTGATCAAGCAGGTCAGGAGCGTTCACAAGGACCTTTTGGCCTTCCAGGCAAAAGTGGAGCAGAGGTTTGAGAAGATCGACGGTCGGTTCGAGAAGGTCGATGGCCGACTCGATCGGGGTGACGGTCGCCTCGACCGGATTGAGAAGGGAGTTCGGGGCCTGCGCGAAGACCTGCCGGGAATCGTTGGCGACGCCATGCGGGCAGCGTTGCGCGAGCCCAGCGTCAAGGCGCGGAAGAAGCCATGACCCGGAAGACGATGAGCGCAGAACCGGACCACAGCCCCGCTTCGTTTACCATCACCGCCACGTGGGACGCCGAGGCGGGCGTGTTCTATTCGCAGTCGGACATTCCCGGCCTGCACGTCGAAGCGGCGACATTCGACGAATTCGTTGCGCTCGTTCGCGACCTTGCGCCGGAGATGATCGCGGACAACCTGCCGCAGGCGAAAGCAAATACGCCCCGCGCGAATGCCATTCGAAGCTCCTCCTCATCCTGAGGAGCGGGCGCAGCCCGCATCTCGAAGGATGCAGGCATGCGCTGCCGCTCATGGTTCGAGACGCGTCGCTCCGCGACGCTCCTCACCATGAGGACTGGCCTCTGTTGTCGGGAATCCGACGGAGTCTTCCCGACACATTGATTCCGTGTCGTTCGCGCCGATCACGCGCCGGAGATGATCCCCAACGGGCGCCGACGGTTCGGATAAGACCATACTTTAAAACAAAGGCTCTTCGCGCAATCGAGTGGGTGATTTGTGAAGCTGAAGGGCTGACAAACCGGTGCATTGTTTATTATTTTGCATTACGGCTGGGGTTCGAATTTGGCATCAATGGTGGATGGCACGACCATTGAAGCGAAGCCGG
>DASUPI010000334.1:0-3047 GCA_036281135.1 Rhodoplanes sp.
GCTGTGCCGGCTTTCGGTCCGGCGCGGCGGCCATCAATCGCCGAAAACCGTGACAATGACCTTGCGTTCGCGCTGGCGGGTGTCGAGATTGACGATTGCGATCTGCTGCCAGGTCCCTAGATCGGGGCTGCCGCCCGAGACGGCACCATGACCTGTGGACCGAGCAGCGTCGCCCGCAGATGCGAATGAGCATTGTCGTCCTTCCAGTTGCGTCCGTGATTATAATTGAGGTCGCGGGGGACCAATCGCCGCAACGCGTCCTTGAGATCGAGCACCAATCCCTCTTCGAATTCGATCGATACGATCGCACCGGTTGATCCGACGGAAAACACGTGAACGAATCCGTCCATGATTCTGGATTGCTTCACGATCTCCTTGATCTGCTCGGTGAGGTTGCTGGCGCCCACCTCCTTGTCCTCGGTGGTGGTCAGCGTCTTTCGATAGATACGGGCAACTTTTACGTCGAGCATTGGTCTGCCATCCCCCGAACTGAGCAACACGGCTTTTGGCCGTCCTAGGCCACAGAACAGCCAACCCCTTAAGCAGGCAAAATTTGCGCCAGGAATATTGCGCAATTCAATCAGAACAATCGGCGCAAACGCCTTCGCGCGGGGACCCGATTTGAGCGATTTGACTACTTTTTCCACAAAGCGGCGGCGGCAGCGCTCGCCTATTCCGTAGAGCACCGGCGACAGGCCTTGCGTGACGGACGACGCGGTGATCGGGCTCTATGTCGTGCTGAACAATGCCGCGCTCGGCAATGTCTGGTTGCGCGCCCATCGCCTGGGACGCGTTCCGGCGGAACTGACGAGCCTTCCCGATCACGATTGGGCTGGGTTTGCGCGCTCGCTCGGCGCGCGGGGGATCACGGTCGATGATCCCGCGGAGCTCGAAGCGGCCTTCGGCAAAGCCCTCGCCGCCGACACGGCGGTGCTGATCGACGTGAAGGCCGACAAGGATTGTCCGACGCCGGTCTACGATTTCAGCGCCGCCGCCGCGGCGTGGTCCTATCACGAGTGAGGATGCCGGCGATGACCGTGCTGCAAATGGACCCGGCCAAGCTGTCGCCGCCGGCGCGGGCGCTCTACGACGAGATATCGGCCCGGCGGAAAGCGCATGGCGAAGGCTTCGGCGGCCCTTATCTCGCGCTGCTCAACCATCCGGAACTCGCCAAGCGCATCGAGCAGCTCGGCTTCTTCCTGAAGTTCGAAGGGGTGCTCCCGCCGCCGGTCTACCAGTTCATTGTGCTGTCGGTCGCCCATTCCACGGGCGCGGGATTCGAGTGGCAGGACCACATCGAACACGCGCTTGCGGGGGCTGCCGCGCGACGTGATCGATGCGATCGGTTCGGGCGCGTCCGAGGCGCTCCCGCACCCGTTCGCGCTGCTGCATGAAATCCTCGCCAAAACCATGAGATGGCAGCCCGTCCCCGACGAACTGCAGGCGCGGGCCGCGGCGGAATGGGGGCGGGACGGGCTGGTCGAAATCGTCGTCGTGTCCGGCTTCTATCAGATGTTCGCGACCATCAACCAAGGCTTTGGGATCGGCGCCAAGCCGAGTTCGGGGTAGGGCGCGGCTCGCAAGCGCTGAAGAAAAAGGGCGTCCCGAGGGACGCCCGAAGGTGGATCGCTGTGCGATCTGCGGAGCAAACCCGTCAGGCGGAATAGTACATCTCGAACTCGACCGGGTGCGGCGTGTGCTCGAAGCGGATGACCTCGATCATCTTCAGCTCGATATAGCTGTCGATGAAATCGTCGTCGAACACGCCGCCCGCCTTGAGGAAGGCGCGGTCCTTGTCGAGGCTTTCGAGCGCTTCGCGCAGCGAGCCGCACACGGTCGGGATCTGTTTGAGTTCGGCCTTGGGCAGGTCGTAGAGATCCTTGTCCATGGCCGGGCCGGGATCGAGCTTGTTCTTGATGCCGTCGAGGCCGGCCATCAGCATCGCTGCGAAGGCGAGATAAGGATTGGCGAGCGGATCGGGGAAGCGCACCTCGACGCGCTTGCCCTTGGGATTGGTGGTGTACGGGATACGGCAGGAGGCCGAGCGGTTGCGGGCCGAATAGGCGAGCAGCACCGGCGCTTCGAAGCCCGGCACCAGCCGCTTGTAGGAATTCGTCGTCGGATTGCTGAAGGCGTTGATCGCCTTGGCGTGCTTGATGACGCCGGCGATGTAGGACAGCGCGATCTCGGACAGGTCGGCGTATTTGTTGCCGGCGAAGACCGGCTTGCCGTCCTTCCAGATCGACTGGTGGCAGTGCATGCCGGAGCCGTTGTCGCCATAGATCGGCTTCGGCATGAAGGTGGCGGTCTTGCCGTAGATATTGGCGACCATCTGGACGCAATATTTGTAGACCATCGTCTGGTCGGCCATGTAGGTCATCGGCGCGAACTTCATGCCGAGTTCGTGCTGCGCCGAGGCGACCTCGTGGTGATGCTTCTCGACCTTCACGCCCATCTTCGCCATGGCCGAGAGCATTTCCGAGCGCATGTCCTGCACCGAATCCTGTGGCGGGACGGGGAAGTAGCCCTTCTTGAAGCCGATGCGATGGCCGAGATTGCCGCCCTCGTAATCGGTGTCGCCATTGATCGGGAACTCGATACTGTCGAGCTTGAAGCCGGTATTGTAAGGATCGGCGCGGAACTTCACGTCGTCGAAAATGAAGAACTCCGCCTCGGGGCCGAAATGGACGGTATCGCCGATGCCGAGTGTCCGGACCATCGCCTCGGCCTTCTTCGCCATCCCGCGCGGATCGCGGTTGTAGGGCTCGCCGGTCGTGGGCTCGAGCACGTCGCAGATGAGCACGAGGGTCGTCTCGGCGAAGAACGGATCGATGGTGGCGGTGGCGGGGTCGGGCATCAGGCACATGTCGGATTCATGGATCGCCTTCCATCCGGCGATCGACGAGCCGTCGAACATCTGGCCTTCGGAGAAGGTCTCCTCTTCGATCTGAGAGATGTCGAAGGTGACATGCTGCCACTTGCCGCGCGGGTCGGTGAAACGGAAGTCCGCGAACTTGACGTCGTTGTCCTTGATGAGTTTCAGCACG
>DASUPI010000335.1:0-9110 GCA_036281135.1 Rhodoplanes sp.
GCAGCTCCTGATGCGGCGGCCCGAGATCGAAGGCTTCATCTCGATCGCGCCCCCGGCCAATCTCTACGATTTCTCCTTCCTCGCCCCCTGCCCGTCCTCCGGGCTGATCGTGCATGGCGAGAAGGACGCCGTCGTTCCCTACAAGGATGTCGCCGGCCTCGTCGAGAAGCTGAAGACGCAGAAGGGCATCATCATCGAGCAGAAGGTGATCCCGGGTGCCAACCACTTCTTCGATGCGCGGATCGAGCCGCTGATGACGGCGATCAGCTCCTATCTCGACCGCCGGCTCGCCACCGTCGCCACGCGCCCCGAGCCGCGCGGGCGCAGGACGGGGTAAGCTTTGGGAGCCTCCGATGGATCTCGATAAGATAAAATCCGTCGAGCAAATCTATATTGTACTTGTTTTTCTAACGCCCGGCTTATTGATCGTTTATTTCCGTTCGCTTTTCATAACGGGGCGACGTCCGAAAACGTCAGAATATATTATCGAATACATTATACTCTCTGCGACATATCTCGCCATAGCCTTGCCATAGCCTTGCCGATATTGGAACTCGTTTTCGAAACCCGCGGCCCAAACTGGTTACGCGTAATCCTTTGGATGTCGCTGTTTGGATTCCTTCCAGCGCTTATTGGGTTGTTGTTAGGAGCAGGCAGCCAGCGCGGTTGGTGGCGTTCGATGATTAGCCGCTTCGGGTTAAATGTTGTGAGTCCGTATCCAACTGGTTGGGATTGGATTTTTGCGCGGCTAAAAGAGCCTGCGTTTCTCCTGATCACGTTCGACGATGGTGCCGAGGTGGCAGGCTATTTCGGGCTTGCTTCGCTTGCCTCGTCTGATCCAAGCGAGCGCGACCTGTACGTGGAGGAAATCTACGACATTGGCGAGGACGGCAAATGGACGCGTCGACAAGAAAAACAAGGAATTCTTATCTCAGGCAAGATCATCAAACATATTGAAGTATGGCATGCGCCAACTTCGGAGAACACCGATGTCTGAAACGAAAGCACGGCCGTCGCAAGCGGGGCAGAGCCCAAGAAGCACGGCAAGTCGTCCGCTAACGGTAGGCTATCAGGTTCGGCCAGTGCCAAGCCGCGTTCAGGATGGTTACAAACCCTCAACAAGCCAAAGCCGCCCTACTCCTCCAAGTACGGGGTCGGGCGTCAAACTGCCTAAGAAGTAGGTCGCCCTGCTGGTTCGGCTATGACGCCGCCCGTCATCGGCCGTGACACGCCCGTCGTGGTCGGAAACGTGATCGGCAGCCCCTTGAGCGTGCGCACGGCAAGATAGGCGAAGGCCTGCGCTTCGAGGGCGTCGGCCGACCAGCCGAGCGCGTCCGCTGTCTCGACGCGCGCGGGCGCAACCGCCTCGCCCAGCATGCGCAGGATCGTGCGGTTGCGCGCCCCGCCGCCGGCGACGATCCAATACGCCGGCGTGTTCGGCAGATGCGGCATGATCGCTGCGATCGAGCGCGCGGTGAGCGCGGCCAGCGTCGCCGCGCCGTCCTCGAGCGAAAGCTCCGGCAGAGCAATCGATGCGAGCGCGAAATCGTTGCGGTCGAGCGATTTCGGCAATGGCGCGGCAAAGAAAGGATGCGCGAGCGCGAGCGCGAGGAACGCCTCGTCCGCTTTTCCTCGCGCCGCGACCATGCCGCCGTCGTCGAACGCCGGCCCGCTGCGCGCGCGCAGAAAATCGTCGATCAACGCATTGCCCGGACCCGTGTCGCAAGCGAGCGGCGCGGCCCCGTCCGCGAGATACGTGATATTGGCGACGCCGCCGATATTCACGACGACGAGCGGCCGCGGCCGATCGATCGTCGCGGCCAGGGCGTGATGGAAGATCGGGACGAAGGGCGCCCCTTGCCCGCCCGCGGCGACGTCGGCGGCGCGGAAGTCGTGGACGACCGGGATTGCGAGACGCGCAGCAAGCGCGCGCCCATCCCCGATCTGCACCGTCAGCCGTTGCGCCGGCCGATGCAGCACCGTCTGGCCGTGAAAGCCGACGACGTCGATGTCGCGCGCGGCTAATGCGTGCGCGGACAGGAATGCCGCGACCGCTTCGGCATGCGCATCCGTCACGAGCCGCTCGGCGTCGGCGAGAACGCCCGGGCGCGCGGTACGATCGGCAAGCGTCTCCGCCGCACGCAGCGCGTCCCGCAAGAGCGCGCGCTCGGCTTGCGTATACGGCCGGTAGCCGGTCGGGCCCAAACCATGCAGGCGCTCGCCATCGGAGGCGACGAGCGCTATGTCGACGCCATCAAGTGACGTGCCGCTCATCAGGCCGATCGCGCGACAGACCGCCACCACTTGCCCCGATAGGAAATCGATTCCGAACCTGATACACGACGGGTCAGTCTAGAGCGAGATTTCCGCGAGGTTGAGGGTTGACGCTCGTCCCCGCGTAAGCGGGGACCCAGGATTGCTAAAGAAGACTGGATTCCGCGTTTGCTGGAATGAGCGGGAGGCGGATCGCCCCGAGCGGAATTGCTCTAGCGCGAGGAAGGAGCGAAGAAGCGCGCGATGAGCAGTTACAAGTCCGAATTCCTGCAGGTCCTGGAGAGCCGCGGCTTCATCCACCAGGTATCCGAGTCGGAGGCGCTCGACCGGCTCGCTGCCTCGGCGCGCATCACCGGCTATATCGGCTTCGATTGCACAGCCCCGTCGCTCCATATCGGCTCGCTCCTGCCGATCATGATGTTGTACTGGCTGCAGCAGACCGGACACCGGCCGATTGCGCTGATGGGCGGCGGAACCACCCGCGTCGGCGATCCGTCCGGCAAGGACGAAAGCCGACGGCTGCTCACCGACGCGCAGATCGAGGACAATCTCCGCGGCATACGCGCGATCTTCACCAAGTTCCTGACCTTTGGCGACGGCGCAAACGACGCCGTGATGGCGAACAATGCCGATTGGCTGAACACGCTCAACTACATCGATTTTCTGCGCGATGTCGGCCGCCACTTCTCGGTCAACCGCATGCTCTCCTTCGACTCGGTGAAGCTGCGGCTCGAGCGCCAGCACGAATTGTCGTTCCTCGAATTCAACTACATGGTGCTGCAGGCCTACGACTTTGCCGAACTCCATAAGCGATACGGCTGCGTGCTGCAGATGGGCGGTTCCGACCAGTGGGGAAACATCGTCAATGGAATCGATCTCGGCCGCCGGCTGATGAGCGCGCAGCTCTTCGCGCTCACCTCCCCGCTGCTTACCACCGCGTCCGGCGCCAAGATGGGCAAGACTGCGGCGGGCGCCGTTTGGCTCGATGCCGGCCTGGTGAGCCCCTACGAATATTGGCAGTACTGGCGCAACACCGAGGACGGCGACGTGGTGCGCTTCCTCAAGCTGTTCACGGTGCTGCCGCTCGATGAGATCGGCCGGCTCTCCTTGCTCAAAGGCGAAGAGATCAACGAGGCAAAGAAGGTGCTTGCAACGGAAGCGACCGCGCTCGTGCATGGCCGCGCCGCCGCGGAGGAGGCCGCCGAGACGGCGCGCAAGACCTTCGAGGAAGGCGCGCTTGCCGAAAGCCTGCCCACGGTCGAGATTGCGCGGGCCGAGATCGCGGCCGGCTTTGGCGTGCTCGCGGCGAATGTTCACGCCGGCCTTGTGTCATCGAACGGCGAGGCGCGCCGCCAGATCAAGGCGGGCGGCCTGCGCGTCAACGATGTGACGGTAACCGACGAAAAGCGGGTGCTCACGATCGCCGATCTCTCCGCCGAAGGCGTGATCAAGCTGTCGCTCGGCAGAAAAAAACACGTCTTGCTGCGGGCGGTCTAGGCGGCGGCCACACGGTTACTGAAACGCGGGTCGGTTCTCGCCGTAGGGCTCTTGCGTCACGTTGTTCGGGAATTCGAGGAATTTCCGGAACACGCCGGGCGCAAGCGCTGAAATCGGATTGACGCGCAGGACCGGCTTGCCCGGCGTTCCAACCACCTCGTAGGTCAGGCCGACCAGGCCTTCATTGCTGCCGCCGCTGAGGAGCGGTCCGACGATCGGAATTTGGCCGAATGCATTGTTGAGGCCGTACAGCGGAACGAAGGTGCCGCGCATGCGCACCTCATTGGCCGCGTAATCGATCACGCCCCCGATCGTCGCCCCGATGACGGGACCGCGCACCACGCCCTCGCGGATACTGAGCCGGCCGGTGGAGCGCGTGAAGTCGACACGCATGAGCGTGAAATCAACACCGGGATTGGGCTGGCCCGGCGCGCCCGCGGCGACGCGCTCGAGCGACGGCTCGCCGCGCACGCTGAAATTCTGGACATTGAGCTGACCCTCGCGGGGGGTCGAATCGGGGTTGGGCGGCTCCATCGCGACCCACATCTGTCCGCCATACATCCGCGCATAGGTATCGGTGAAGCGGAACAACGCTCCCGCGTCCTTGGTCTCGAAAAAGAGCACCTGGCCGGCGCCGTCGGCGCGCGGGCGCAGATCGCCGGCGAGCGGCGTGTCGGCGCCGATCTTCGACCCAAGCGAGAAAGCCTCGAACCGCCCGCCCCGATGCAGGAGCTTCAACTCCACGGCCCGGAGGGCTTCCCCATTAAAGCCGGCCAGCGCTCCGACTTTCAGGTCGAGTTCGAAATCGGCCATCGCCTGGCGCTGCTTGGTCTCGGCGCTCGATCCGCCCATGACCGATTTCACAAAAGCGCGGCCGTCGAACACATCCCCGCGGATCGTCACTTTGAGCGGGCCCTCAATGCCGCGTTCGGCCTTGAGATTGGTCTTGTCGCCCTCGGACAGGGCGAAGAGCGGGAAGGATGCGGCGACGAGTTCGCCATTGTTGATTTCTGCCGCGCCCTTGACCGCTGCTCCCGATCCTTCGATCGTCACCTCATCGAAACGCGCCGTCTGGTCCTTGCCGACATAGTTGAACGCGGCTCGCGCGGGTTTTCCCGCAGCCTTGACCCAACCCGGCAGCAGATTGTCGATCTTGGCCTGCGTCAGATCCAGCTCGACGTTGAGCCGGTTCTCCCGCTGGGCCGACGATCCCAGTTTTCCCGCGAGCTTGATCGGAACGGGCCCCGCGACGCCGCCCTTGGAGTCGTAACCGAAGCGGTTGCGCGCGGCGTCGTCGAACACCGCCTGCAGCCGCACCTCGGCATCCGGATCGTCCCTCGCTTTCCGGTATTCCACGACGGCAGGGGTCCCGGCGATGCGAACGTCGCCCTTGAGTTGGTAGGCTTGCGGATCCGCGGTGATACGCAGGGTTTGCGCCTCGATCTTTTGCGACATCACGAAGCGCTCGACGGCGAAATTCGTCACGTCGGCGACGATATTGTATTTCAGCGAGCCCTTCGGCGGATCGGGGTCGATAAGCAGCGCGAGCGAGATTTGCGCGCTTACGGTTCCGCGGCTCGTTGCCGGATCGAGTGGCGCGCCGGAGGCTTCGCGCAGCCGGTCCATGGCGAGCAGCTCGGCGGCGGCGGGCACGGGACCGTCGGCGCGCACCTGCACACGTGCGGGCGGCGCCTTGCCGTGCGAATCGGGCACCTCGAACAGACCATTGGTCAGTGTCAGCCGGCGTCCCGACGGAAGCTCGACGACGCCGCGCCCGAGTGCGACGGTCGCGCGCCGGCCGCGCACGCGCATGACAAGATCGCTGTCGCGGACCGGCGGCAGGCCCTCGGCCAGGCGCACGACGGTGCCGTTCGCCACCAGGTCGATCGAGAGACCGTCGTCCGGCACCGGCGGACCACCGTCCTTGAGGGTCGACAGCGGCGCGTTTGTCGCGATCTCGATCCGCTCCACCGCGCCGTCCGACATGTTCGCCATGACCCAGGTGCGCACCTTCGGATTCACGAAAGGCGGCCATATCCGTTTGAAGGAGTCGCCCGACATGTCGCGTGCGGCCATGCCGATCACCAGGCGCGGGTCGGACGTGGCGAGGTCGACGAAGCCGGACATTGCGATATTCACGTCCATGCCGGCGGCTTCGGCATACTGGATATCGACGCGGCGCTTGACCGGATCGAAGCGCCCCTGCGCCAGAATCCGGTTGAGTAACAGCGTCTTCTCGTCCGGCGTCTTGGGCGAGATGACGACGCTGCCGCCGCGCAGGCCGAGCGCCCAAGCGCCGCCTGCCTCGGACGGTGCCTCGGCATGGGCGATCAAGGTCAATCGCGTATTGCCGGAAATGAGCTGGAACGGCGAGACCACCGTTCCGCGCGCCGAGTCCCATTCGAGATTGGCTTCGAACCGTTCGATCGGAATACGGCTGCTGGCGTCGCCCACTTCTCCGACGATCCCCGGGCCGATCAAAATCCGGCCGTTGGCGAATTGCGGCGTGCCGTCCGCTGCGATCTCCGCATGCAGGCTTGCCGAGATCGGCACGTCCGCTTCGATCTGGCCTTCGTCGAACCGCAAGGCCATCAGCACATCGTAGACGGAGACCTTGCGCGCCTCGATCCGGATCGCGCGCGACCCCTGCCCGGTCGGCTTGACCGCCGCAACGACGACCCATGGGCGGCCCGCGTCCTGCGACCCGAGCGTCACCGAAAGTTCGCCAGGGTGCGGCCGCGTCAGGCTCAGATGAATGTTCTCGAAGCGCGACTGGCGGCCATTGCGCAGATCGTCGACGATGAGATTGCCGCTTTTCAATCCCACTTCGGTGAGATCGCCGCCGTCGAGCCCCAGAGTTCCGAGACTGTCGATCCAGCCGAGCAAGGCGGCGACGCTCGCGCCGGAATTGCCGACTGCAGGAACCGGCCCCGGCGAAACGCCCCCGGCCTTGATCGCAGGCGCGGCCGGCTCCGCCGAGGCGAGCACGGGCGAGACCGCGATCGGCCGTTTATCGGCCCCGGCGAATATCGTGATCTTGCCGTCCGTCTGCACCCGCAATGCGAGTTCCGCGCCGACGAGGTTGATGCTCTCCACCCGCGGGCGGCCAAGGAGCAGGCTGACCGTTGAGAATCCCGCCTCCGCTTTCGGCGCGGTCGCGACGATGGTCCCGTCATCGTCCCGGAGCACGATGTCGCGCATGCGGACCGCCATGCGGCTATTCTCGTCGAGTTCGATGACGGTGCCGCCGATCTCGACCTGATAACGGTGTCCGAGATTCTCGGCGACAGCGGCGGCGAACCACGGCGTCAGCAGATTGAGCGAGATGGGTCCGCTGTTGAGCCGCCACCACAGTCCGGTCACGGCGACGGTGAATGCGAAAGCTGCTGCGCCGAGGCCGATCGCGATCTTGCGAATCGCCGGCCGACGCGACCAACGCCTGTATCCTCGCCGGAGTCGCAGCGCAAGCTTACTGTGCCCCAGTCTGTGCAGCATTCCATGAGCAGATCGGAAGAGGACGTCGCAGATCGCCCACCACACGAGCGGAAGTAGGCGCGCGCGCCGGAAAGAGCGCGGCTCGGCAGCATTGCCAGCTCGGTCCGGCGCTGCTCGGCTCACGCAATCGCAGCGATACCGATCGAGACTCTCCTCAAGGCTGCGAAGCGCAGCGAGCCTCGGATTGAGATCCTTGTCCCCCATGCGCTGGACGACCCCGTTCCCTACCCGCTAAATCTTTGCGCGAATGGTGCGCAGGCGGCGATGCGGCACTTCAAAGGTGGCGCGCACATGCCTGTTCCGCCAGCGACTTAGCCCCGCTTTCCGAATGGGGACAGAGACGCTGGGAAAGCGACGAAAGGAAGGCGCATGGCGGCAAAACCGACCGAGGGCGGCCCGGCTCCCGACTTCCGGCTTCCGCGCGATGACGGCGGCGAGGCGTCGCTCGCCGATTTCGCCGGCAGAAAACTGGTCCTCTTTTTCTACCCCAAGGCGGATACCCCCGGCTGCACACGCGAAGCGCAGGCGTTTTCCGCGCTGAAGCCGGAGTTTGCCGCCGTCGGCGCCGACATACTCGGCGTCTCCGCCGACCCCGTGAAGAAGCAGAACGCCTTCAAGGCAAAGCATGGTCTGGCTATTCCGCTCGCCTCGGACGAGACCCACGCGATGCTCGAAGCCTACGGCGTATGGGGAGAAAAGTCGATGTATGGCAAGACCTATATGGGAATTGCGCGGGCGACTTTTCTGATCGGAGGGGACGGCCGCGTGGCGCGCATCTGGCCGAAGGTCAAGGTCGAGGGCCACGCGGCCGAGGTCCTTGCCGCGGCGAACGCGCTCTGATTCTCACGACAATTTTCGCGGGAACCCGCAAGTGCACGCGACCTCAGCGGGTTTGCGGAATGTTAACGACGTCCTGATTTCCTCGGCGCTCGGGCTCGCCCGCGGGTCCTCGCGCGGCGACGAACGGGCGATCGAACCTCGTGGCAACCAAGTGGGGCGACCAGCGCCCCGCGGAATCCGACCGAGCGGTTGCAGAGCGACCGCCGCGCAAAGCCGAAATACCGGCCGCGTCACGGCACGCGGCGGTCAGACGTTACATGCTCGCCGGTGCGGGGCGTCAGGTCCGCTTCGGTCCGATCGCGTTCTGGACGGTCGTCGGCACGCTGGTGATCATGGCCGGCTGGTCGATCGTCACTGCGACCTACTTCGCCTTTCATGACGAGGTCGTCACGCAACTTATCGTCCGCCAGGCCGATCTGCAGGTTGCCTATGAAGATCGCCTCGCAGAAATGCGCGCGCAGGTCGATCGGGTAACGACGCGCCAGCTCCTGGACCATGAGCAGGTCGAGCAGACGCTCAACCAGGTTCTTCGTCGACAATCCGTGCTGGAACAGCGCGCGAGCATGCTCAGTTCGCTCGGCGAGCCCGGCGTCACCGGCTCGGCCAGGCCGAGCGCCCGCCCGTCCCCCGCCGCCGAGGCCACGACGACCACGACCAAGCCTTTGGCGACCCGCGAGATGGCAGCGCCGAAATTGCCGGGCGACCGGCAGACGCGGCGCGGCCGGCAGGCGGCCGCTCCCGCTGCAAGCCCGGAGGTTGAGGGCAAGCTCGCACGCCTGATGAGTTCGCTTGACCGCGTGGAGCGGCGCCAGGCGGCCTCCCTCCGCCAGATGGAGGAGAGCTACGAAGCCAAGGCGCACCGCATTCGCTCGCTCCTCGTCGAGGTCGGCGTGAGTCCCGGAAAAGGGGCGGACGCCGGAACCGGGGGTCCCTACGTTCCGGTGAAGCCGCCGGCCAATACGGACACTTTCGAGCGCCAGGTGCATCGCATCCAGATCGCCCGC
>DASUPI010000336.1:0-6198 GCA_036281135.1 Rhodoplanes sp.
GTGAGGTTCTCGCCGAGTTCGACGTCGAAGCCGCGCGCGCGCAGCTCCGCGGCCATCGCGCGGGCATCATTGAGCGGCCGAACGAGCGGGGCCTCTTCGTCCGGATAGGCGGCGTTGCCGATCACCAGCGCGACGAGCGGGCCGCCGTCGCGCGACGGATCGGAGGCGGTGCGGGCCGGCTGCGGGTCCTGCGGAGCGGTCGCGGCCCTGCCGGTCTCGGCAAGCGCGGCCACCCGCGTTTCGTCCGGGACGCCCGGATCTGCCGCGGCCCGCGTCTGCGTGCCGGGGGCGATCTGCTGCCCGACAGCCTTTCGCATCACCTCGGCCGACAGCATCGAAGCACTCACGATGGCAAGTGCAAGCACGCCAGCGAACTTCGCTGTTCGCATGAAACCTCCAGCTTTAAACGCCGAGGAGCGGTATTTCGACTCGCCGAGCCGAAACCCGCTCCGTTGATCTTGTTAATTGCCCCCGCGGCGAACCGGTTCCGGCCCCGCCCGCGTGCTCCTAAAGGGCGCCTAACAGAAAACAGTATCGGCCGCAAGCTGGCAGGTCGTTGCGGTATCGTTGCGGTCAAGAACGTCCATAAATCACTATACGGTTCACACATACAATCTATCCCTGGTGGGTGTATGCGTCAAGCGGATAGGCATGGTTCGTTGATGGTAGGCACCACGGATTATGAGCAATTATACTTTATTATACGTCCGAACCCGAAGGAGTTACACACCATCCAGCCTAGACCTGCCGGGTGCGCCATCACCGCTGCGGAACGCACTCACGCCTCGCGCAATTGTGCACGCAACGGGGCAGCGCGGGCGGGAGCTTGCCGAATGCAGATCAGGGGTGCTCGCCAAAACACAATGGGGCGCGACGATTTATCGTGAGTTGATCGTTGTTTGTTGCTCGCCCGCACGCCTGCGCACCTTCGGGGAGCAGGTCAGGCCGCGGCCTTTGCGAATTTTCGATGCGCATTCAGGGCCGCGCCAGGGGCGGCCGGCGCGAGGGCGTGTTTCTCCCGCCATTTCGGCCCGGGTCCGCGCATGTAATGCCGCTCGGGGTGATACGCGCCGACGATATCCTCGATCAGCGAGGTGAAGACCGAGACGATCGTCTTGCCGAACGAACGAACGCCTGGACCTGAGACGCGCATGACGCATTTCCGTCGAGTGACGGCCTTGCGCCCGACATTCGTTGCCGGGCGCAAGCCCGTCTTGCTTGCCACTCATCGTCGCGGCGAACCATTAAGAATCGGTGCAGAAACGTTGGAGCGGGCGCGATGTGTCGCGCGAACTGAATGCGGGTTGCTGTGTCTGCGACACTCGGCCGCGCTCAACGCATCGTGCGTCGGAAAAATATGACTAATTCGGGACTTCGCCCGTTGGACTCGCGACGTCGTAAGTAAAACAAGGCAGACCGAGACGGAACCTAATGGCGTCTTAATACTTATCGCATGGATCACAGGCAATCCGGAGTAGAAAAAAATGCGAATTGCGCAGGTCGCGCCGTTGTTTGAGAGTGTTCCGCCGAGATTATATGGTGGAACCGAGCGGATCGTCTCGTATCTCACGGAAGAGCTTGTTCGTCTCGGACACGACGTGACGCTGTTCGCGAGCGGGGATTCGATCACCGCCGCGGAGCTCGTGCCTTGCGTTCCCGTCGCGCTGCGGCTCAATCGCGCCGTGCGCGACCCGATTCCCTATTTCATGCTGATGATCGGCCGGGTGGCCGAGCGGATGGACGAGTTCGACATCATCCATTTCCACATCGACCAGTTCCAGATGCCCATGTTCCGTTCGATCGCCGGGCGCACCGTCACCACGCTGCACGGGCGCCAGGACAGCGCCGACCTGAAAGCGCTCTATGCCGGATTCCCGGAAATGCCGCTCGTGTCGATCTCGAACTCGCAGCGGGCGCCAATCCCCCACGCGAACTTCCTCGGGACGGTCTATCACGGCCTGCCGCTCAAGCTGCTCAGGCCGACCTTCCATCCGCGGGGCGGCTATCTCGCTTTTCTCGGCCGCATCTCGCCGGAAAAGGGGGTCGAGCGCGCGATCGCGATCGCGCGCACTTACGGCGTGCCGCTCAAGATCGCCGCCAAGGTGGACAAGGTCGACGAAGCCTATTTCCGCGAGACCGTCGTCCCGCTGCTCGAACATCCGGGGATCGAATTCATCGGTGAGATCGATGAGCGAACGAAACCCGAATTTCTCGGCGAAGCCCAGGCCCTCTTGTTCCCGATCGACTGGCCGGAGCCATTCGGCCTTGTCATGATCGAGGCGATGGCGTGCGGCACGCCTGTGCTCGCCTTCCGCAAGGGTTCGGTACCGGAGATCATCGAGGATAATCTGACCGGACGGATCGTCTCCTCCATGGACGAGGCGATGCTCGCTTTGCCAGAGGTGATCGCGCTAGACCGCAGGGCGGTCCGCCGGCGCTTCGAGGAGCGTTTCAGCGCGACACGCATGGCCAAGGACTATGTGAGCCTGTACCGCAAGCTCCTCAAGCACAGCACGCTGGTTGATGCGCCCTCTATGACGCCATCCTTATCGCCTGCCCTGACGACCATGATGTCCCCGCCGCCCGAAGCGTCCAACTTGCGGAAGGCCGGGAGATATGCCGACTGAACCGGCGGCGGATCGCCGGGTCGCTGTCGAGCCTGCCGAGGAAACGCCCTTCTACATTGCGGCGAGGGGTGCGCTCGAGCAGGCACGCCGCGTGCTCAAGCACGGGGACACCTTCGCCGTATTCGACAGTTCCGGCGACATCGGCCCGCTCCCGACCGGGGAGGACGGGGTGTTCCACTGCGACACCCGCCATCTGTCGCGCTTCGAGTTCAAGCTCAACGGCTTGCAGCCGCTGCTGCTCGGCTCGAACGTGCGGGACGACAATGTCGTTCTCACCGTCGACCTCACCAATCCCGACATCTATCTCGACAACAAACTGGTCCTGCCGAAGGACGCCGTCCACATCATTCGCAGCATTTTTCTTTGGGACGGCACGGCGCATCAGCGTTTCGGGGTGCGTAATTTCGGCGAGCAGAGCGTCGAGTTGACGTTCTCGTTTTCTTTCGCGAGCGACTTTTTCGATCTGTTCGAGGTGCGCGGGATGCGGCGCGCACGCCGCGGCGAGAAGCGCGCCTCGCTCGACGGCCGCTCGGCGGTCGAATTCGACTACAATGGCCTCGACGGCAAGCTGCGGCGTACCCGGCTCGTCTTCGATCCACCGCCGACCATGCTCGCCAGCAATGTCGCGTCCTACACCGTCCGGCTGCGGCCGGACGAGCATATGTCGATGTTCTGCGCAGCGACCTGCTGCGTGGAAAGCTCCAGGACTGCGCCACCGTTCTTCAAGGCGATGCGCGCCGGGCTGCGCGACCGCAAAGAACAGTCGGGCCGCATCACCACGGTCGAGACGTCGAACGACATCTTCAATGAGATTCTCTGTCGTTCGGCCGCCGATCTCGACATGCTCGTCACCATGACGCCGCAGGGGCGTTATCCCTATGCCGGCATTCCCTGGTACTCGACGACGTTCGGGCGCGACGGCCTCATCACCGCGATGGAGCTGCTGTGGTGCGATCCCTCGCTTGCGCGCGGCGTGTTGCGTCGGCTCGCCGCCCATCAGGCGACGCGGCAGGATGACGAGTCCGACGCCGAGCCAGGAAAAATCCTTCACGAGGTGCGCAGCGGAGAAATGGCGGCGCTGCACGAAGTGCCGTTCAGCCTGTATTACGGCAGCGTCGATTCGACTCCGTTGTTCGTCATGCTGGCGTGCCTTTACGCCGAGCGCACCGGCGATGAAGAGACGCTGCGCTCGCTCTGGCCGAATATCGAGGCGGCGCTTGCCTGGATCGACGGGCCCGCCGACAAGGACGGCGACGGCTTTATCGAATATCACCGCGCGACCGAGCAGGGCTTGGCCAATCAAGGCTGGAAGGACTCTCAGGACGCGATCTTCCACGCCGACGGTCGGCTGGCCGAAGGCCCGATCGCGCTCGTCGAGGTGCAAGGCTATGTCTACGCCGCCAAGCGCCTCGCCGCGCGCGCCGCGCGCATGCTCGGCCGCTATGATCACGCGGAGGCGCTCGATGCAGAGGCCGCAGCATTGGCCGATGCGTTCGATCGCGCGTTCTGGCTGCCTGAACTCGACACCTATGCGCTCGCCCTCGACGGGGAGAAGCGGCCCTGCAGCGTCCGCACGTCCAACGCCGGGCATGCGCTGTTCACCGGCATTGCACGGAAGGACAGGGCGGAGGCGGTCGCGCGCGGGTTCGTCGATCCCCGCTTCTTCACCGGCTGGGGCATCCGCACCGTGGCGACAGGCGAGTGCCGCTACAATCCGATGTCCTATCACAATGGTTCGATCTGGCCGCACGACAATGCGCTGATCGCCCTTGGGCTCGCGCGCTACGGACGAAAAACCGCGGTCGACCGCATCTTCCGCGGCCTGTTCGACGCCGCCGTCTACATGGATCTGCGCCGCCTGCCGGAACTGTTCTGCGGGTTCAAGCGGCGGCGCGGCCGCGGGCCGACGCTCTACCCCGTCGCCTGCTCGCCGCAGGCCTGGGCCGCCGCCACCCCGTTCGCGCTCATTCAGGCGTCGCTCGGGCTGGAGTTCGATTCGACCAAATGCGAGATCAAGCTGCGCAACCCGCACCTGCCGGCCTTCCTCGACATTGTGACGATCCGCAATCTGCACCTCTCCGGTTCGAGCGTCGATCTCGAACTGCATCGCCACGACAGCGAGGTTTCGGTGCGCGTGAGCCGCCGTCAGGGCGAGGTGCATGTGGCGGCGGTGTATGGCTGAGAACGCAGGGCGCGCGAGGGGAACCGAGCGAAACACTGCGGCATTGCCACCACATCACCCAACCGCCCGAACGATGTGACGGAACATGCCGCAATCTCGGCCACGCTTTGGGCTGCCCGCCGCCGAGAGCGTGGCCTACCAGCCGCCGCAGGCGCCCGACGCCATCCTCGACAAGATCGAGCACGAAGGCGGCTGATCGCGCAATGTCCGTACCGATTCAATATCCGCTCATTCCCGTGCAAGCGGGGGCCCAGCATTGCTTGAAGAAAATTGGATTCCCGCTGTCGCGGGAATGAGCGGACATGCGTCACGCGAGCGGAACAAGCTTGAGCCATCGAGCCAGGAACGCTCGCCTGCTTGCCCTTTGCGGGGCGCCTCGCTACATCAGCCGCGATCCCGACAACCGATCGCGAGGACGAAACGGCGATGGCCCGGCAATTCATCTACCACATGCAGGGTCTGTCGAAGACCTATCCGGGCAATCGCAAGGTGCTCGAAAACATCAACCTGTCGTTCTATCCGGACGCCAAGATCGGCGTGCTCGGCGTCAACGGTTCCGGCAAGTCGACGCTGCTGCGCATCATGGTGGGGCTCGATGGGGAGTTCACCGGCGAAGCCTGGGCGTCGGAGGGCGCCCGCGTCGGTTTCCTGCCGCAGGAGCCGCAACTCGATCCGAAGAAGACCGTGCGCGAGAACGTGATGGAGGGCGTCGCCGCGCAGAAGGCGATCCTCGACCGCTACAACGAGATCGCCATGAACTACTCGGACGAGACCGCGGACGAGATGACCAAGCTGCAGGACGCGATCGAGGCGAAGGGGCTGTGGGACCTCGACTCCAAGGTCGACCAGGCGATGGACGCGCTGATCTGTCCGCCCGACGAGGCCGACGTGACGAAACTCTCCGGCGGCGAACGGCGCCGCGTCGCGCTGTGCAAGCTGCTGCTCGATCAACCCGATCTGCTCCTGCTCGACGAGCCCACGAACCATCTCGACGCCGAGACCGTCGCCTGGCTGGAAGGGCACTTGCGCAACTATCCCGGCGCGATCCTGATCGTCACCCACGACCGCTATTTCCTCGACAATGTCACCGGCTGGATTCTGGAGCTCGATCGCGGGCGCGGCATCCCGTATCAGGGCAACTATTCGGCCTGGCTCACGCAGAAGCAGAAGCGGCTCACGCAGGAGGGCCGCGAGGAGGAGGCGCGGCAGAAAACGCTCGCCCGCGAGCAGGAATGGATCGCGGCCTCGCCCAAGGCGCGGCAGGCGAAGTCGAAGGCGCGCTATCAGCGCTATGAGGACCTGCTCAAGAAGGCGAGCGAGAAGGCGCCGACCACCGCGCAGATCGTCATTCCGGTCGCCGAGCGGCTGGGGCAGAACGTCATCGACTTC
>DASUPI010000337.1:0-5212 GCA_036281135.1 Rhodoplanes sp.
GTCGGTGATTCCGGCGCCCGCGAGCGTGCGCACCGGCCCCGCCGAGATCGCGTTCACGCGGATCGCCTGCGGACCGAAATCGGCGGCGAGATAGCGCACCGAGGCTTCGAGCGCGGCCTTCGCCACGCCCATCACATTGTAGTTCGGCATGACCCGGTTTGAGCCGCCATAGGTGAGCGTCACCATGGCGCCGCCATGGCCCATGAGGGTCGCCGCGCGGCGGGCGATCTCGGTGAAGGAGAAGCACGAGATCACCATGGTGCGGATGAAATTCTCGCGCGTCGTGTCCGCGTAACGTCCCTTCAGCTCGGCCTTGTCGGAAAAGGCGATCGCATGGACGAGGAAGTCGAGCCCGCCCCATTCCGCGCCGAGCGCCTGAAACATCTTGTTGACCGACCCGAGGTCCTCGACATCGCACGGGACAACGAGGTCCGATCCGAGCGACTGGGCGAGCGGTTTCACCCGCTTGCCGAGCGCTTCGCCCTGGTAGGTGAAGGCGAGCGTCGCGCCCTGTCCGGAGAGCGTCCGCGCGATTCCCCAGGCGATCGAATGATCGTTCGCGACGCCCATGACGAGGCCGCGCTTGCCGGCCATCAACCCGTTTTTTGCGACCGGCGGCTCAGACGGCATGACGGCCGGCCTGCGGGGAGGAAACTGGACCACGGCGGGGGCCGCCGCGTAGCCATCGGTCTTCATCGGGTCGAACCCTCCCTCGCGGGTCCGACCGTCGCGCACCCGCTCCGTTTCCCCGCCGCGCCGAGGCGGCGCAGTCAGCCTCATTTCTTATGTCGTCCATGCAACATAGGCATGACATGGCGGTGGCGCGCCTCGAACTCGGTGGACAACTCGTTGACGGCACGATTCGACCTTTTCGATTGCACGGCGCACGGCCGCGACCGGCTTACGCCTCGAGGTGCTTGAACACGAGCGATGCGTTGGTTCCGCCGAACCCGAAGGAGTTGGATAGCACGCAAGCGAGCGTCGCATTGTCCCGCCGCTCGCGCACGATCGGCACGTCGGCAAAGAGGGGATCGAGGTTTTCGATGTTTGCGCTCTCGCAGATGAACCCGTTGTTCATCATCAGGAGCGAGTAGATCGCCTCGTGCACGCCGGTGGCGCCCTGCGAATGGCCGGTGAGCGATTTCGTCGCCGAGATCGGCGGGCACTTGTCGCCCGTGCCGAAAACCTCCCGGATCGCTTCGATCTCCTTGAGGTCGCCGATCGGCGTCGAGGTGGCGTGCGGATTGATATAGTCGATCTTCGGCCCGACGCCCTGCAAGGCGAGGCGCATGCAGCGCGCCGCGCCCTCGCCGGAGGGGGCGACCATGTCGACGCCGTCCGAGGTCGCGCCATAGCCGGCGAGTTCGGCGTAGATCTTCGCCCCGCGCGCTTTGGCGTGAGCGAGCTCCTCGAGGACCAGCACCCCGGCGCCGCCGGCGATCACGAAGCCGTCGCGGTCGAGGTCATAGGCGCGCGAGGCCTTTTCGGGCGTGGCGTTGAATTTTGCGGACATCGCGCCCATCGCATCGAACAGGACCGACAGGGTCCAGTCGAGCTCCTCGCAGCCGCCGGCGAACATCATGTCCTGCTTGCCGGCGCCGATGATCTCGGCGGCGTTGCCGATGCAGTGGCTGGAGGTCGCGCAGGCGGACGAGATCGAGTAGTTCACGCCCCTGATCTTGAACCAGGTCGCAAGCGTCGCCGAGGCGGTAGAGGACATCGCCTTCGGCACCGCGAAAGGGCCGACCCGCTTCGGCCCCTTGGTGCGCGCGATGTCGGCGGCCTCGACAATGGTGCGGGTCGATGGGCCGCCCGAGCCCATGACGATGCCGGTGCGGTCGTGCGACACCTCGTTCGGCTCAAGCCCCGCGTCGCGGATCGCCTGCTCCATCGCGACATGGTTCCAGGCGGCGCCGCCGCCGAGAAAGCGCATCGCCCGGCGATCGACCGCACCCTCGGGATCGAGCGTCGGGGCGCCGTGCACCTGGCTGCGGAAGCCGAGCTGGGCATATTCCTTCGCGTGCGATATCCCGGATTTGGCCTCGCGCAAACTCGCCAGCACTTCCTGGGTGTTGTTGCCGATCGGGGAGACAATGCCCATCCCGGTGACGACGACGCGCCTCATTTCCCTGCTTCCCGTATCTGTCCGGCTGACCATCTCAAGGCTGGGCGCTCCCCGTCAGGCCGGACTCGGCTGCGTCGCGGCCTCGCGGAACAGGCCCACTTTGAGGTCGAACGCGCGATAGATGATCGATCCGTCGGCCGAAAGCCAGCCGTCGGCAATGCCGAGCACGAGTTTCGAGCGCACGACGCGTTTGATGTCGATGCCGTACACGACCTTCTTGACCGTCGGAAGAACCTGCCCGGAAAACTTGAGCTCGCCAAGGCCGAGCGCTCTGCCCTTGCCTTCGGCCCCGAGCCAGCCGAGAAAAAAGCCGAGGAGTTGCCACAGCGCATCAATGCCGAGGCATCCCGGCATGACCGGGTCGCCCTTGAAGTGACAGGGGAAGAACCAGAGGTCGGGTTTCACCTCGAGCTCGGCCCGCGCGAGGCCCTTGCCATGCTCTCCGCCCTTGTCGTCGATCTCGGCGATCCGATCGAACATGAGCATGGGCGGCAGCGGAAGCTGCGGCCCGTCACCGAAGAGTTCGCCCCGGCCGCAGGCGAGCAAGTCCTCATACTCGAAACAAGACCGACGATTATGCATTTCCCTTTGACCCTCCCGTGGGCTTGCCCGGAGCAAGCCCCTTCGCGGCAGGATTGGCTCCGCTTCTTGCACCAATGCACGTCCAGCGGCGAACCGGTTTCCCGCTTCGCCGAAAAATCGTCTAAGGCGCTTACCTAACACAGGCAATGGGCGGCTGAAAACACGCCCATCATGCGGAGCCCGCAACGGATTCCTTCAACGTCCGTGCGAGCCAATATTGCGAGGCAGTTGCAAGAAGGGGATAAGGGGACTAAGATCGCTTGTTTAGCAATGGAGGATTCAGTTTCGCCACGATGCGAGCAATTTTCCCGCCTGCCAACAGCTTCGATCCGCAATCACCGGCGGGGCCCGGCGCTCCCCCACGGGGCGACCTCAATGGCTGCCCGTGGCACGACGTGAAGACGATGCTCCGCGGCGTCGGCTTGCGGCCGACCCTGCAGCGCATGGCGCTCGGCTGGATTCTGTTCGGCAAGGGCCGCCGCCATCTGACGGCGGAAATGCTCTACGAGGAGGCGACGCGGGCGCGGGTTCCGGTGTCGCTCGCGACCGTCTACAACACCTTGCACCAGTTCACCGAAGTGGGACTGTTGCGGCAGGTGGCGGTCGACGGCGCGAAGACCTATTTCGACACTAACGTCACTGAGCACCATCACTTTTTCATCGAGGACCGGAACGAACTGGTCGATATTCCGACGGTCGAAACGGGCCCCGACTCGCTGCCCTCGGTGCCGGAAGGTTATGAGATCTCCCGCATCGATGTGGTGGTGCGGCTCAAGCTGAAGGGCACCTGATTCGGCCGGCTCTTTTGATGCGCGGATGCGCCGAAGGCTCGGCGCGGAGCGGATATGCGTTGCTTGTCAGTCGATTCGTTCGTCCGGATAGACGCCCCATAGGCGCTCCTGCGCGATGAAGCCGTCGAAATGCTCGCCGATGAACCGGCATTTCCCCCCGTTGCAGCGCTTGACCATGCCGAGCACGCCGGGCTCCAGCTTTGCCTTGATCGCGCTGTCGGGGTCGGCGGACTCGTAGAGCGGGACCAAGTCCTCGCTCGCCTTCCGCTTGGCGACGAAGGCGGAGCGGCGTCCTGACAGCAGCGAGTGATAGACCCAGCCCTCGGCGCCCTCCCAGTCCCGGATGCGTCGCCAGTTCTCGTATTCGGCGGTGATCTCCACCGGCAGTCCGGCCCGGGCAAAAACCCAGATGACGTCGTGGTCCTTGGTCGGTCCGCCGCGCACATTGACGCGATCCGACTTAAGGCTGACGAAGCGCGGCACCGGCAGCCCGCTTTGCGCTCCCGTCGCGAGTTCGCCGCCGGCCGCCCGCACCGCGCCGGCCGCGCAGAGAAAAAGCATCAGCGCCGCCGCGCATAGCCGCAGCGCGGGCAAGGCAGCGCTAATCGCAGGCACGCGAAAAGAGCCGCGCCCGCGCGTCAAGCCGGCCGTTCGGACTATGCGAGCATAAGACGATGACAGCCGGCCTTGGTGCATTGTGTTATCCCGGCCATCTGGTAGAGAAGAACCATTGCGGCTCCTCCTTGAACGCTCAGAGCGCGGGTTTTCAGTGTCCGCGATGTCGGTTAAAGAGGGCTGAAAAGGGCCGCGCGCCCGCCCTTTGTCGGGGTGCCGCGGCGCGGTTGGGGCAAGGACTCACAAATTCATGCCAAACAGAAAAAAACCGCTGGTTGTGGTGACCCGCAAGCTTCCCGATATCGTCGAAACACGCATGCGGGAGTTGTTCGACACGCGCCTCAATCTCGAGGACAAGCCGTTCAGCCACACTGATCTCGCCGAGGCTCTGGCCACCGCAGACGTACTCGTCCCGACGGTCACCGACCGCATCGATGCGCATGCCCTCGGGCATGCCGGGGAGCGGTTGAAGCTCATCGCCAATTTCGGCAACGGCGTCGACAATATCGATGTGGCCGCGGCGCTCCAGCGCGGAATCACCGTGACCAACACGCCGGGCGTCCTCACCGAGGACACCGCCGACATGACGATGGCGCTCATTCTCGCCGTTCCGCGGCGGCTCGCCGAGGGGGCCGCGCTCATGATGGGCGAGCAGCCCTGGGGAGGCTGGACGCCGACCTGGATGCTCGGGCACCGCATCTCGGGCAAGCGTCTCGGGATCATCGGCATGGGGCGAATCGGCCAGGCGGTCGCGCGCCGCGCCCGCGCCTTCGGCCTGCAGATCCATTACCATAACCGCCGCCGCGTGCCGCCCAAGATCGAGGAGGCGCTGGAGGCGACCTTTTGGGAAAGCCTCGACCAGATGCTTGTCCGCATGGACATCATCTCGGTCAACTGCCCGCACACGCCGGCGACCTATCATCTGCTCTCGGCACGCCGGCTCAAGCTCCTGCAGCCCGAGGCCTATATCGTCAACACGGCGCGCGGCGAAGTGATCGACGAGAACGCGCTGGCGCGCATGATCGAGGCGGGGGAACTGGCCGGCGCGGGACTCGACGTGTTCGAGCACGAGCCCGAGATCAATCCGAAGCTGGTGCGG
>DASUPI010000338.1:0-12285 GCA_036281135.1 Rhodoplanes sp.
TTTCGGGCTCGACGCGGCCGAGACCAACCGACACTTTCCGGCAGACAGCCCCGTTCCCCGAAACCCGCCGGGCAGACCCATGCGATTCCGCGTCGTCCACACGACGGAGTACGGCTACGACGGCCCGATAGTGCTCGGGCCGCATGTGGTGCGGCTGCGTCCGCGCTGCGACGCGACGCTGCACCTTCTCAGGCATGACCTAAAAGTCGATCCCGCGCCGGCCGGGCGCAGCGACCATCTCGACCTGCACGGCAACAGCGTGACGCAGCTGTGGTTCTCGGGCGCGACCGCGCATCTGCGAATCGAAAGCGCCTTCGAGGCCGAGACCACGCGGGGCAATCCGTTCGACTTCCTGCTCGAACCGGGCTTCGCGCGCCTGCCCGTAGGCGGTCCGGCGGAGCTCGCGGCCTGCCGCACGCCGCGGGATTCCTTGCCGGCCGCCGTGATCGAGCTGTCGGACCGGCTGGCGAAGGACAGCGGGGGGACACGCTCGGATTTCTTTCGGCGCTCAACGCGCATCTGTTCCGGACGGTCGTGCACGATCTGCGCCACGAGGGGGACCCGTATCCGCCCGAGACGACGCTCGCGCTCGGGGCCGGCGCCTGCCGCGACATCGCCGTGCTGTTCCTCGCGCTGTGCCGGGCGCAAGGGCTCGCGGGGCGCTTCGTGAGCGGCTATCAGGCGCGCAGCAAGCGGCCAGACCGGCATCTTCATGCCTGGCCGGAAGTGTATCTGCCGGGTGGCGGCTGGCGGGGTTTTGATCCGACCTGGGGCCGTGCAATCGCCGACGCGCATGTCGCGCTCGCCGCCGCGCCGACCCCGGCCGCGACGATGCCGATCGAGGGCAGTTTCGCGGGCGCGGCCCGCGCGCGCATGACCTATCACGTCGCGATCGAGGCGGAGTAAAGCGGGAGGGACGAAAAGGCAAACTCCCCTCCTGAGCAGCGCGCGCAAGTCTTTTCGGGAGGGCGCTGCCGCTCCGCATGGTTCGAGACGCGCGGCTTCGCCGCGCTCCGCACCGTGTGGGGGGCAGCGGGAGGACGCGCCAGATTCCACATCGTCATTCCGGGGCGCAGCGAAGCTGCGAGCCCGGAATCCATACTCTCAGACCGGGGTTATGGATTCCGGACAGCCTCGCTCCGCTCGGCTTCCGGAATGACCACGGTGCAAGTTCCTCGTCATTGCCGGGCCGCGCCACCGATCCCGGGTGTACCCGGAATCGGCAGTTGGATACCGAAGTCGGCAACAGCCGACTTTGGTGGCGCGTGACCGCGGCAATCCGTACGCGCGCGCCCCCCTCCCGAACCCTCCCCCGCAAGCGGGGGAGGGAGGTCGTGCAGCGGCCGGGAGGGGGAGTTTGGACTGCCATTCAGCTCGTCATTGCCGGGCCGCGCCGAAAGGCGCGTGACCCGGCAATCCATGCGACGCTCGATGTGCCGCAAAGCACTATGGACCGCCGGGTCTTCGCCCGGCGGTGACGATTTTTCCTCGTCATTGCCGGGCCGCGCCACCGATCCCGGGTTATCCGTGCCCACGCGGATAGCGTGCGCCATCGAAAGAGTGGCCGGTGGGAATACCGCCCGTGTGACGGTGGGCACGCTTCGCTTTGCCCACCCTACTCGCTGTGCGCGCCTGCTCAACGAGCCCGTCCGGCCCTTCCTCCATCGAGTCGCAGCAATAACGTCCGACCAACCCACCGACGGCACCAGTGCCCATGAACCGCTCCTGCCGCGTGGTGGAGAACGGCCGGCAAGCGTCCCCACCTATTCTCCATGGACGGAAGGCACTTCAATATTGCCAAGTTGCGGAACCGGTTCGGACCGGAGCTCGAATACTCGCCCCCACGGTCGTAGATCGATCATGTTCCGGCTCTCGTTTTCCTGCATCATCCGAGCCAGCTTTCCAAAGTCTGGATGAGACTTCATCGCCTCAATCACGTCGGGATCGTGGAACTCGGCATCGCTCCACAGGTATGCAAGCTCCACTGTTTTCTCATCCCTACGCAGCAGAAAGGGATGTACTTGACCGCCGCGGGTGCCTCCCTCGGAGGCGAACCGCCCCCTCAGCTCGCCTCCGCCAGCAGCGACAATTGGCGCGGGGGGCGTTCGTCGGCGAGCTGGTCGGGCAGGGGGGTCGGGTAGTCGCCGGTAAAGCAGTGGTCGGTGAATTGCGGGCGGACGGGATCGCGCGCCTCCTCGCCCATCGCGCGATAGATGCCGTCGACCGAGAGAAACGCGAGCGAGTCGGCGCCGATGATTTCCCGCATCTCCTCGACCGTGTGATTGGCGGCGAGCAGCCGGTCGCGCTCGGGCGTGTCGATGCCGTAATAGTCGGGATGGGTGATCGGCGGCGAGGCGATGCGGAAATGCACCTCGGTCGCGCCCGCGTCGCGCATCATCTGCACGATCTTCACCGAGGTGGTGCCGCGCACCAGGCTGTCGTCGATCAGCACGATGCGCTTGCCCGCCACCACCGCGCGGTTGGCGTTGTGCTTGAGCCGCACGCCGGATTCGCGGATCGCCTGGGTCGGCTGGATGAAGGTGCGGCCGACATAGTGATTGCGGATGATGCCGAGCTCGTAGGGGATGCCGGCTGCCTGCGAATAGCCGATCGAGGCGGGCACGCCCGAGTCGGGCACCGGCACCACCACGTCGGCGTCCGCCGGCGCCTCGCGGGCGAGCTCGTGGCCCATATTCTTGCGGATCTGATACACGCTGCGCCCGCCCACCACCGAATCGGGCCGGGCGAAATAGATGTATTCGAAGATGCACGGCCGCGGCGGCAGCGGCGGGAACGGCTTGTGGATCTGCTGGCCGGTCTCGTCATACACCAGCACTTCGCCGTTCTCGATGTCGCGGATATAGCGCGCGCCGATGATGTCGAGCGCGCAGGTCTCCGACGTGATGATCGGACAGCCGTCGAGTTCGCCGAGCACGAGGGGGCGGATGCCGAGCGGGTCGCGCGCGGCGATCAGCTTCTTGTTGGTCAGCGCGACCAGCGAGTACGAGCCTTCGAGCGCCCGCAGCGCCTCGACGAACTTGTCGACGAACAGGCCGCGCCGCGACCGGGCGACGAGATGCAGGATCGCCTCCGTGTCGGTGGTCGACTGCATGATCGCGCCCTCGCGCACGAGCTGGTGGCGCAGGGTGATGCCGTTGGTGAGATTGCCGTTATGGGCGACCGCAAAGCCCCCCGAATTGAGTTCCGCGAACAGCGGCTGAACGTTGCGCAGGAGGGTCGCGCCGGTCGTCGAGTAGCGCACATGGCCGATGGCGAGCTGGCCGGGCAGTTGCTCGATTACGTGGCGCTTGGAGAAGGTCTCCTCGACGAGGCCGAGCCGGCGCTCGGAATGGTAGAATTTCCCGTCGAAGGTGACGATGCCGGCCGCCTCTTCCCCGCGGTGCTGCAGGGCGTGCAGGCCGAGCGCGGTGATCGCGGCGGCGTCGCGGTGGCCGTAGATCCCGAACAGGCCGCATTCTTCGCGCAGGCGGTCGCCGTCGAGATCGTGGCTGCAATCGAGGGGCCCTGATTCGTGCTGCGTGCTCATCGGGTCCCTCGATTGTAAGACATGGCCGTCTCAAACGGGCGCGGCGCGACGTCTTGCGCGGGTCGCCCCGCGCCGCCCCGCGGAAAGGCGCTGTCCCTTTGCCTGCCTGTCGCTCGCCAAGATCGTTTCTCGGTGGCTACCGTCCCAGTCGGAACGCTGGCCGGGAACATCCGGCCCCTCTTCGTCGGGGGGCTTCTTCTTGAGCCTCTTCAAGATGGTGTTCTCGGGGTCTTCCGGCAACAGCGACATCAGCCACTCGCCGGTGCCCTGCAGCACCACCCGCGACCGCGCATTGCGCACGGTCTCGGGCTGCGATTTCGCCGGCACCAGCCAGTCGAAGAAGATGAAGGCGACCACCACGATCAAAAGCCCGCGGGCAAGGCCGAACAGGAAACCCAGGGTGCGGTCGAGCGCTCCGATTCGGCTGTCGAGCACTCTATCCGAAAGCCGCACGGTCAGCGCCGAGACGATGATCAGCGTCAACAGGAAAACGCCGCCGATGGTCACGCCGGCGGCGACATAGTCGTTGTTGAAATACTGCTTGGCGTAGGGGAGGAGGCGGGAATAGGCGAACAGGGTCGCAACCGCGGCGGCGCCCCAGGCCGCGATCGACAGGACCTCGCGCATGAACCCCCGCACCATGGCGAGGAGCCCGGAGATCAGCATCACGGCGATCAGGAAGAGATCGAGATACATCCTCGAGCCGCATTTTCGGGCATGGCGGGCCGAAGCGGGCGTCACCACGGTCACATCGCGCGCGTCGTGTATAGCGGGACGAAACCGCGCCGTCACCCCGCAATGTCAGCCGTCGCGTGCGCCAAGCTTGATTCCGCGCCGTCGGAGGTGCACGCCCGGGGCAACCATCGCCACGAGGTCGGCGAGCGAGGAAATGCTGGCGAGCTTGAGGCTCGAATCGCGCCCGGCCTCGCCGCCCGCCGCCTCGGGCACAAAACCTTGCGCGAAGCCGAGCTTCTGCGCCTCTTTGAGGCGGGCCGCCGCCTGCGCCACCGGCCGAATCGCGCCCGAGAGCGATACTTCGCCGAAATACACTGCGTCGGCCGGCAGCGGCGCCTGCGCGAGCGAGGAGACGAGCGCCGCCGCCGCGGCAAGATCGGCGGCGGGCTCCTGGATGCGCAGGCCACCGGCGACGTTGAGGTAGACGTCGTGCGCGGACAGCCGCACGCCGCAATGGGCTTCGAGCACCGCAAGCAGCATGGAGAGGCGGTTCACGTCCCAGCCGACCACCGCGCGGCGCGGCATTCCGAGCGAGGTCGGGGCAACCAGCGCCTGGATTTCGACCAGCAGGGGGCGGGTCCCCTCGATTCCGGCGAACACCGCCGTGCCGGGCGCGCCGAGATCGCGTTCCGACAGAAAGAGCGCCGAGGGGTTCGTCACTTCCGCCAGGCCCGCGCCGGTCATCTCGAACACGCCGATCTCGTCGGTCGGCCCGAACCGGTTCTTCACGGCGCGCAGGATGCGGAAATGGTGGCCGCCTTCGCCCTCGAACGACAGCACCGCGTCGACCATGTGCTCGACCACGCGGGGGCCGGCGATCTGCCCGTCCTTGGTGACGTGGCCGATCAGGATCACGGCCGTCCCGGACCGCTTGGCGAAGCGGATCAGCGCCTGGGCGGCCGCGCGCACCTGGGTCACCGTGCCGGGCGCGGACTCCACCGCGTCGGTCCACATGGTCTGGATCGAGTCGATGACAACGAGACGAGAAGGCGCGCCTTGCGAGAGAGTTGTCGTAATATCCTCAACCGAAGTCTCGGCTGCGATGGCAACCGGCACGGCCGAGAGCGCAAGCCGTTCGGCGCGCAGCCGCACCTGCGCAAGCGACTCTTCGCCGGTCACATAGACCGCGCGATGTCCCGCCGCCGCCAGCGCCGCCGCGATCTGCAGGAGCAATGTCGACTTGCCGATCCCCGGGTCGCCGCCGACCAGGGCGACCGAGCCGCGCACGAGCCCGCCGCCCGTCACGCGGTCGAACTCCCTGACCCCGCAAACAAGGCGCGGCGCGTCCTGGGACCCGCCGGCGAGCGGTTCGAGAGCGAAGGGGCGGCCCTTGCGCGGCGCGCGCCCCGGGCCCGCGGGGCGCGGGCTCACCCCGCCTGATTCCTCGGCGAGCGTGTTCCATTCGCCGCAGGCGTCGCACTTGCCCTGCCAGCGGCTCGCGACCGCACCGCAGGTCTGGCACACGAATTGAGCTGCGCTGCGGGCCATCCTTAATCACGTCATTAGGCAGGGCGCCGACCCTTCCCGTCATGCCCGCGAAAGCGGGCATCCAGTAAACGGCAGGCGACGCATGAGCATGCGGACGTCGGCCGTGGTGTATACTGGTTCGTCCGCTTCCGCAGACGATGACGAACGATGGTCCAAAGGGCGCTCCGCGCCACGTATATTCGATTCGGCAGTTTACGGGTTGATTGCTCGGCGACAAGTTTCGCTTTTTGAACCTTGCGCGCGGCTCCGTCACCCCTGTTCAGCCAGCGGTTTCCACACCCGGTGATGGCGGCGGCCGAGGCTTGTCAGCACCTCATAGCCGATCAGGCCGCCGAAGCGGGCGAGATCGTCGACATCGATGCCGTCGCCCAGGAGCGTCGCGAAATCGCCCCGCCTGGCAGCTTTCTCCGGGAGCGCGGTGACGTCGAGGGCGAGCAGGTCCATCGAGATGCGGCCGGCGACCGGACAGCGCTTGCCGGCGACGATCGCGACCGGCCGCTCGCCCGAAAGCGCGGCGCCGGCGCGCAGATAGCCGTCCCCATAGCCGACGGCGACGATCGCGATCCGCGATTCTGCCGCGGCGGTCCAGGCGGCGCCGTAGCCGACGGTCGCCCCGCGCGGGACCTTCCGCACCTGCACGATGCGGCCCTTGAGATTGACGGCTTGCCGCATCGGATTGGCGACCGCCGGGGTCGGATTGATGCCGTACAGCGCCGCCCCCGGGCGCACGAGGTCGCAATGCGTGGCGGGTCCGAGAAAGATGCCGGACGAGTTGGCGAGCGAGGCGGGGACCCCGCGAAACATCATGTGCAGCTCGCGGAAAAGCTGGATCTGGCGGGGGTTGAGGGGGTGCTCCGGCGTCTCCGCACAGGCGAAATGGCTCATGAGGAGCGAAATCCCGTGACCGGGAGTCTTGAGACGCGTGGAGAGAGCGGGGCCCTCGTCGACCGGGATGCCAAGCCGGTTCATGCCGGTGTCGAAATGGAGCGCCGCGCCGCCGGTCCATCCCTGCACGCTGCAGAAGGCGTCCCACTCGATCAGTTCAGGCATGCTCCCGATCACCGGGCGCACGCGCATTGCGGCAAAATGGGAGGCGCCGCCCGGCGGGATGCCGTTGAGCACATAGACGATCGCGTTCGGCGCGATCTCCCGCACGGTCTTCGCCTCGTATATATGGGCGACGAAAAACGTCGTGCATCCGGCCTTGGCGAGCGCGCCTGCAGTCTCGCGCAGGCCGCAACCATACGCGTCGGCCTTCACCACCGCGGCGCATTCCGCCGGCTCCACCCGCTCGGCGAGCGCCCGCCAATTGGCGGCGATCGCGTCGAGATCGATCGTGAGCAGGCCGCCCGTCTCGATCAGCGGCGGACCGCCGACGATTTCGGCCGCTCCCGAGGACAGGGCCTCGACCTCTCGCGACGTCAGCTTGCGTTCCTGCACGGTCATGCGGTTCTCAATGCGTGGGATGGGGGTGCGCCGGCGCTGCGTGGCCCGACAGGGAGGGCCACTATGACCGGTTTCGCCTCGCTGGCAAGCCGCCTACTTTATATCCGCTTGACCTGCTCTGCGGTTGCAGGGCGGAGCCCGGCAAAGACCGCCGCCGTCAGATGCGCTCCGGCAGCCGGTCGTCCTCGGCGAGATCAGAGAAGCGGGTCACGTCCGCCTTGAACTGGAGCGCGACGCTGCCGGTCGGCCCATGCCGCTGCTTGCCGATGATCACTTCCGCGCGGCCGTGCACGGCCTCCATCTCGGACTGCCATTTGAAGAACTCCTCGGTGCCGGCGCGCGGCTCACGATTCTTCAGGTAGTACTCCTCGCGGAACACGAACATCACCACGTCGGCGTCCTGCTCGATCGAGCCCGACTCGCGCAGGTCCGAGAGTTGCGGGCGTTTGTCGTCGCGGTTCTCGACCTGACGCGACAGCTGGGACAGAGCGACGACCGGTATGTTGAGCTCCTTCGCTAGCGCCTTGAGATTGGTGGTGATCTCGGTGACTTCGTGCACGCGGCCTTCGACCGCCCGACGGGTCGAGCCCTGCAGCAGCTGGATATAGTCGACGACCATGACGTCGAGCCCGCGCTGGCGCTTGAGCCGGCGCGCGCGCGCCGCGAGCTGGGCGATCGAGAGCCCGCCGGTCTCGTCGATATAAAGCGGGATCGTCTCCATCTCGCGGGCGGTCTCGGCGATCCGGTCGAAATCGGAGGGGTCGATCTCGCCGCGCCGGATGCGGTAGGACGGAATCTCCGTCTGCTCTGAGATGATGCGGGTGGCGAGCTGTTCCGCCGACATTTCCAGCGAGAAGAACCCGACAATGCCGCCATTCGCCGAGACGATGCGCCCGTCCGGGCGCACGTCGCCGCGCCAGGCGCGGGCGACGTTATAGGCGACATTGGTCGCGAGCGCGGTCTTTCCCATGCCCGGCCGGCCGGCGATGATGACAAGGTCGGACGGCTGGAGACCGCCCATCATGCGATCGAGGTCCCTGAGCCCCGTCGCAACGCCGGACAGCCGGCCGTCGCGCTGATAGGCGCGCGCGGCCATGTCGACCGCCGTGGTGAGCGCCTGGGCGAAGCGCTGGAAACCGCCGTCATAGCGGCCGGTCTCGGCCAGTTCGTACAGGCTGCGCTCGGCCGTTTCGATCTGGTCGCGCGGAGCGGAATCCACCGGCGCGTCATAGGCCTCGTTCACCATCTCCTCGCCGATGCCGATCAAGGCGCGGCGGAGCGCGAGGTCGTAGATGGTGCGTCCGTAATCCTCGGAATTGATGACGGTCGTCGCCTCTGCCGCAAGGCGGGCGAGATACTGGCTCGCGGTGAGACCGGCGACGTCGAGATCGGCCGGCAGGAAGGTCTTCAGCGTGACCGGCGTCGCGATTTTCCCAGCGCGCACCAGGCCGCCGGCGAGCTCGTAGATCTTTTCGTGGATCGGCTCGAAAAAATGCTCCGGATTGAGGAAATCGGAGACGCGATAGAACGCCTCGTTGTTCACGAGAACCGCCCCGAGCAACGCCTGCTCCACCTCGATATTGTGGGGCGGCGTGCGGAACGCGGGCGTGCGATCCGTCGGCAGCTTGCGCGCGATCGATTCCACGGCCATGGCCCTGCCTCTTGTTCTCTGACTCTTTTTTAAGACGCGTCACTCGTCCGCACGCATGCACCAGAAGGACCGTTCACGAACGGCCGAGCCCCGCTGTTCGGCGGCAAAAGCCCCGGCCCAGCCGCTCGGCGGCCAGCCGGACAAAGCTGCATCTGCCCGAGAGCGGAGGCCCGATACGCGGACAACTCCCTGCAGGTGCAAATAGCTCAGCCCGACCGCGCAAGCGAATCGCGGAAGCGTGCTTTCCCCGCTGATCACCGCGGAAAAAATTGTTCGTTCCGTGGTGAGACGAAACGGCTTGACGCGTTGCGCCGGTGCGAGGCGGCGGAATGCGGAAAGGTCGGGTGCACGCAAGGGCGGCGATCGCAGCTCCCGCGCTGCGGAATATCGGTTGATCGGAGCGCCGCTCGGCCTATGTTTTCGAGCAGGCGAGGGCCACCGCATGCACACACGATCGATTGAAGACTGGCAGCACGAGCATGTTTTCCTTGGCGCGCAGCATGCGCGGCGCGAACGCCGGACCTGGCTCGTCGTCGGGCTCACCGCGGCGATGATGGTGGTCGAGATCGCGGGCGGCGCGATCTATGGCTCGATGGCGCTGGTCGCCGACGGCTGGCACATGTCGACGCATGCCGCCGCGCTGTCGATTGCGGCGCTCGCCTATGCCTTTGCGCGCCGGCACGCGAAGAACCCGCGCTTTGCCTTCGGCACCGGCAAGGTGGGCGAACTCGCCGGCTTTGCGAGCGCGATCATCCTGGCGCTGGTGGCGCTGATGATCGGGTACGAGAGCGTCACGCGCATCCTCCGCCCGGTCGCCATCGACTATGACGAAGCGCTGCTCATCGCCGCGCTCGGGCTCGCGGTGAACCTCGTCAGCGCCTGGCTGCTCGGAGACGACGGCCACGCGCATGGCGACGAGGAGGAGGCGCACCACCATCACGACCACAACCACCGCGCCGCCTATCTGCACGTGCTCGCCGATGCGATCACGTCCGTGCTTGCAATCGGCGGACTCCTGGCGGCGCGCTTCTTCTCCTGGGTCTGGATCGATCCCGTGGTCGGCATCATCGGGAGCCTCGTGATCGCCGCCTGGGCGTGGGGGCTCATTCGTTCGTCCGCCGCGGTGCTCCTCGATTTCGTGCCTGCGCCGACGATCGCCGATCTCGTGCGCGAAAGGCTCGAGGTCGAAGGCGACCGGCTCGCCGACCTGCATTTGTGGCGCATCGGTCCCGGTCACCTCGCGGTCGTGGCGGCGGTGGTGTCGGACCGGCCGCAGCGGCCGGATGCCTACAAGGCGCGCCTGTGGGATGTCGCGGGTATCTCCCACGTCACGGTCGAAGTGCATCGATGTCCGGGTCACGCCGCGGCCGAAGCGTGCTGAACAGGACCGGATTTCCCGGTGGGGCTTAGGCGTCGCAGGACGGCGCGGGCGCGCCGCACAAGGGCAGGCGAGGGGACCTTAACTAAGCCGTCCCGACCTGTCGTCCTTTTTCGTCGACCACCCGTTCGCCGTCCTCCTTGAAGAACTCGCCCTGCTGCGGCGGCAGGAGATCAAGAACCAACTCCGAGGGGCGGCACAGGCGCACGCCTTTGGGCGTCACCACGAACGGGCGGTTCAACAGGATCGGATGCGCCATCATGGCGTCGAGAAGATCGTCGTCGCCGAGCGCGCCATCGCCGAGCCCCAGTTCGTGATACGGCGTCCCCTTCTCGCGCAGCGCCTGGCGCACCGTCAGTCCGGCGCGGGCGATGAGCTCCTTGAGCATGGTCCGGGTCGGCGGGCATTTCAGATAATCGATGATGTGCGGCTCGATCCCGGCATTGCGGATGAGGCCGAGCGTATTGCGCGATGTGCCGCATTTGGGGTTGTGATAGATGACGACATCCATCGTGCTCGCTCCGCCTGTTTGATCTCGCCCTGGCCTTAAGTCGAACGACAGGAGCGACTTTACCGCGGCCTTGCCGCTGAGTCCTGCGCCGCGCTTCACTCGCCCGCCAATCGGAACGGGGGGCGGTTGCCGTTCTCGAGCCTGCGCAGCCGCTGCTCTTCGGGCGGAATGTAATTTCGCGTGATCGGAACGACGCCCTGGCGCTTGGCCATCTGAATCTGGAAAACCATCATGTTCTGATCGCGGAACGCCATTTCGGAGGCGGCGAGATAGAACTCCCACATGCGTACGAAGCGCGGATCATAGAGGCGCTCGGCATCCTCGCGATGGGCGAGAAAGCGTTCGCGCCAGGCCTTGAGCGTCTCGGCGTAATGCAGGCGCAGGATCTCGATGTCGGTCACCAGGAGGCCGGCCTGTTCGATCGCCGGCAGCACTTCGGACAGAGCGGGAATATAGCCGCCCGGGAAGACGTATTTGGCGACCCAGGGATTGGTGTGGGACGGCCCCTCCGAGCGGCCGATCGAGTGGAGGACGGCGACGCCGTCGTCGGCGAGCGCCTGTGCGAGCTTGTGGAAATAGCCGTCATAGAACCGCACGCCGACATGCTCAAACATACCGACCGACACGATGCGATCGTAGCGCTCGGCGATGTCGCGGTAGTCCTGCAGGCGGAAGTGCGCGGCATGGGCAAGCGCTCTCTCGTTCGCGCGCCCGCGCGCCGCCGCGAGCTGTTCCTGCGACAGCGTGATGCCGGTCACACGCGCGCCGCAGATATCGGCGAGATACAGCGCAAGCCCGCCCCAGCCGGAGCCGATGTCGAGCACGCGCTGGCCGCGTTCGATCAGGAGCTTGGCCGCGATGTGGCGTTTCTTGGCGAGCTGCGCGTCGTCGAGCGTGTCGTCGGGATTTTCGAAGTAGGCGCAGCTGTATTGCCGGTCGGAGTCGAGAAAAAGCGCGTACAGCCGAGCGTCGAGATCATAGTGATGCGCGACGTTCCGCTGCGCCCGCGTGCGCCGGTTCAATTGCTGCACTTTGTGCATGATGAAACGCGCGAATGTCAGCGGCAGCGTCCAGGGCAGCGCGCCGCCCTCACTCATGCCTCTGAATACGAGGTCGAGGAAATCGGCGATCGTGCCTTGCTCGACTACGAAGGTCCCGTCCATATAGGCTTCGCCGAGCCGCAGATCGGGGTCGAGCAAAACGGCGCTCTGCGCCGCCTTCGAAGTGAAGCGCACCGCAATCGGATCGCCGGTCCCATTGCCGAAATCGCGAGACGCGCCGGACGCCGCCGTCACCCGCAATTGGCCGTGCCTGACAAGCGAGGAAAATGCGATCTGCAGTAATCGGTCCATCGGCGAACTCCAGACGCCGGAATCGTCACGAGCCGAGACGCGCCGCAAACGGCTTGCGCCGGAGGAAAAACCCCCTCCTTGAGTCCGAAGCTCGCGGGTATCCAGACTAGGCTACGAGTGCGCACCTCGTCACGTAAACCTTCGCTATCATTCCGGCAGTCTCTTCTCGCCACTGTG
>DASUPI010000339.1:0-17311 GCA_036281135.1 Rhodoplanes sp.
GGCGAGTGCGTCGCCCGCATCATCGGGGCGGGAATCATTCCGGGCGGCATGGAAATGATGGACCGGCCGGCGATCCATGCCGTCGAGGAATTCGTGCATGCCGGCTATCCGCTCGACGTGGAGGCCATTCTGATCGTCGAACTGGACGGTCCGCAGGCCGAATGCGACCACCTGATCGAGCGGGTCTCCGAGATCGCCGCCGCCTGCCGGTCCCGCACGCTGCGCGTATCGAAGACCGAGGAGGAGCGCCTGCTCTTCTGGGCCGGGCGCAAGGCGGCGTTTCCCGCGGTCGGCCGCATCTCGCCCGATTACTACTGCATGGACGGCACCATCCCGCGCGCCAAGCTGCCGCTCGTGCTGCACCGGACGCGTGAACTGTCGGAGAAATACGGGCTGCGCTGCGCCAATGTGTTCCACGCGGGCGACGGCAACCTGCACCCGCTCATCCTGTACGACGCGAACAAGCCGGGCGAGCTCGAGCGCGCCGAGGATTTCGGGGCCGACATCCTGCGGCTGTGCGTCGAAGTGGGCGGCGTGCTGACCGGCGAGCACGGGGTGGGCGTCGAGAAGCGCGATCTCATGCCGACCATGTTTTCCGAGATCGATCTCGACCAGCAGCAGCGGCTGAAATGCGCCTTCGACGACAAGGGCCTGCTCAATCCGGGCAAGGTGTTCCCGACGCTGCGGCGCTGCGCCGAACTCGGCCGCATGCATGTCAGCGGCGGCAAGCTGCCGTTCCCGGACATTCCGCGGTTTTGATCGTCCTCTCCTTACGCGAGTGACCTTGGTGCGCCTACCTTTTTCGAAGCTCCGGCCCTGCTCCCTCCCCCCTTGCGGGGGAGGGTCGGGGAAGGGGGTGCGTCTTGCACCAAATCCCTTAGGACCCCCCTCCCGACCGGCCGCTGGCCGGTCGACCTCCCCCTCAAGGGGGGAGGTGCTACTCTGTCAGGCCGCCACGCAATGACCGACCCAATAAAGCCGCGGGACGCCAGAGAGGTCGAAGAGGTCGTGCGCTGGGCGCTCGGCGAGGGGAAATCGCTGGAGATCGTCGGCCATGGGTCGAAGCGCGCGCTCGGCCACCCGGCGCAGACCGACGCCACCCTCGACCTGTCCGCGCTCGCGGGCGTCACGCTCTACGAGCCGGAGGAGCTGGTGCTCTCGGCGAAAGCCGCTACGCCGATCGCCGAAATTGAAGCGCTGCTCGAATCGCGCGGCCAGGCGCTCGCCTTCGAGCCGATGGACCTTGGGCCGCTGCTCGGCGGCGCGCTCGGAGTGGGCACGATCGGCGGCGTGCTGGCTGCGAACCTCGTGGGCCCGCGGCGGATCAAGGCGGGCGCCGCGCGCGATCACTTCCTCGGCTTTTCCGCGGTGTCCGGGCGCGGCGAGACCTTCAAGGCCGGCGGCCGGGTCGTCAAGAACGTCACCGGCTACGACCTGTCGAAGCTGATGGCGGGCTCGTTCGGCACGCTGGCGGCGATGACCGACGTCACCGTCAAGACGCTGCCGCGGGCGGAGACCGAGGCGACCGTCCTGGTGCTCGGGCTCGACGAGGCGCGAGCCGTCGCCGCCATGGCGGCGGCGATGGGCTCGTCCTGCGAGGTGTCCGGCGCGGCGCATCTGCCGGAGCCGGTCGCGCTGCGCGCCTCCGACGATATGCCGGTCGGCCATTCGGTCACCGCGCTGCGGCTCGAAGGCGTTGCTCCGTCCGTCGAGCACAGGCGTAACGCGCTCGCCGAGCTGATGAAGCCGTTCGGCCCGCTCTCCGGGCTCAACGAGGCGCAGTCGCGCGCGCTGTGGCGCGCGATCCGCGACGTGATCCCGTTCGCCGCCTCCGCGACCCAATCCCTGGGCGTCATTCCGGGCGAGCCCGCAGGGCGAGGCCCGGAATCCATAAGCCCGGTCGGCGAGTATGGATTCCGGGCTCGCGGGCTTTCGCCCGCGCCCCGGAATGACGGAGGTACTTCTTCCGAGGACCGCCACGTTTGGCGTATCTCGACCGCGCCGTCCACGGGTGCGGAGCTTGCGCGCCTGATCGGCGCGCGCGCAGACGCCGAGTTTCTCTACGACTGGGCGGGCGGGCTCGTCTGGGCGGCGCTCGCGCCCGCCGACGACGCGGGCGCGTCGACCGTCCGGACCGCGATCGCGCAATGCGGCGGCCATGCCACGCTGATGCGCGCGCCGGCGGCCGTGCGCGCAGCGGTCGCGGTGTTCGAGCCGCAGCCCGGCCCGCTCGCCGCGCTCTCCAAGCGCGTGAAGGAGAGCTTCGACCCGAATGGCGTGCTCAATCCGGGCCGCATGTGGGCGGGGGTGTGATGTCATCGGATCGACAGAACCGTCTGTTTCCCGGGCGCGCCGCAGCACGACGTGGTGCGGCGCAGACCCGGGATCTAACAGGTGACATTGTGATGGGTGCCGGCCCTGCGATGCACCGCCTCGCTGTATCAAGTTTGGGATACGCGTCCGGAATGCGGGATTGACGATGCAAACCACCTTCACCCTCGCCCAGCTCGCCGATCCGGACATTTCGGAAGCCGACAAGATTCTGCGCACCTGCGTGCATTGCGGCTTCTGCACCGCGACCTGCCCGACCTATGTGCTGCTCGGCGACGAGCTCGATTCCCCACGCGGGCGCATCTACCTCATCAAGGACATGCTGGAGCACGACCGCCCGGCCGCGGCGGAAGAGGTCAAGCATATCGACCGCTGCCTGTCCTGCCTGTCCTGCATGACCACGTGTCCCTCGGGCGTGCATTACATGCACCTCGTCGACCATGCGCGCGCGCATATCGAGGAGACCTATCGGAGGCCATGGCTCGACCGGCTGCTGCGCGGGACGCTCGCGCGCGTCATCCCCGACCCGCGGCTGTTCTACCTGGCGATCATCGGCGGCTGGTTCGGCAAGCCTCTCGCGCCGCTGCTGAAGCGCCTCGGCCTGCCGGAACTCGCGGCCATGGTGCGGCTCGCGCCGGCGAAGCTCATGCGCCCGCCGCGCCTCTCGGGCGGCGTTTTCCGCGCCAAGGGCCCGCAGCGGGGACGCGTCGCGCTGCTCGCCGGCTGTGTGCAGCGCGTGCTCGCGCCGCACATCAACGAGGCCGCCATCCGCCTGCTCACGCGGCACGGCTACGAGGTCGTGCTGGCCGAAGGCGAAGGGTGCTGCAGTTCCGCGCCGCATCACATGGGCTACGAGAAGGAGGCCCTCGCCTGCGCGCGCACCAATATCGACGCCTACATGGCCGAGATCAACGGCGAGGGGCTCGATGCGATCATCTCGACGGCGTCCGGCTGCGGCACCACCATGAAGGATTACGGCTTCATGCTGCGCACCGACAAGGCCTACGCACAGAAGGCCGCGATGGTGGCCGGCCTGGCGCGCGACATCGGCGAGTTCGTGCGCGGCATCACCGATCTGCGGGCTGCGCCGCGGCCCGCTCTGCGCGTCGCCTATCACGCGCCGTGCTCGTTGCAGCACGGACAGAAAATCACGCGCGAACCGAAAGAGGTGCTTTCCAAGCTGGGCTTTGTGGTGAAAGATGTGCCGGAGTCGCATTTGTGCTGCGGCTCGGCCGGCGTCTACAACTTATTGCAGCCGGAGTTGGCGAATCGGTTGCGCGAGCGCAAGATCGTAAATATCGAGAAGACCATGCCTGACGTGATCGCGGCCGGTAATCTCGGCTGCATGATGCAGATCGCGGCGGGCACCTCGATTCCGGTCGTGCATCCGATCGAACTCGCCGACTGGGCGACCGGGGGATCGGCGCCGCCGGCGATGGAGCGAACAGGGAATGGTTGAAAGCGGCTTTTGGGGCGAAGGCGATCGATCCCGGACGCCGCAACTCTGACCCGCGATCCGCTGTCCCGCCGCGGCCGAGGGTCGATCAGCTGAAGATCGGAGGATGAGCATGGCGACGAAAGCCAAGTCTACCAGGAAGGCGACAGCAAAGACGCGCAAGACTGCGACCACGCGGGCGAAGGCCGGCGCGAAGTCGACGGCGAAAAAGGGCGCCACGCGCATGAGCGCCGCCAGAGCGAAGACAAGCCGCGGCAAGACCAGCGCCGGCAAGGCCAAGCGGACGACCGCCAAGATGGCGAAGGCCCCTGCTCGAAAGAGCGGTGCGAAAGTCGCCGCGCCGAGGAAGCCAGCCGCCGCATCAAGGAAGTCGGCCACCTCTTTCAGGAAACCGGCCGCTGCTTCCAGGAAACCGGCCGCTGCTTCCAGGAAACCGGCCGCCGCCGCCAGGAAGCCCGCCGCGAGCGAAGCTCCGGCCCGCAAGCCGGCCGCAAAGCTGCCCGTCGAGGCGACGAGGAAAGCTCCCGCCCCGCAACCGACCGCCGCTCCGCCGGCGCCGAAGCCCGCCGCGCCAGTGACGAGCCCCGCTCCCGCGGCAAAGGAAACAACGGCGCCTGCGGCGCTGCGTCCGGCTGCACCGCGACCGGCCGCACCGCGACCCGCTGCGCCGCGACCGGCCGCCTCGCAGCCCAGCGCTCCGGCCCCTGCTCCAGCGCCGAGCGTTGCAACCGCGCAGCCCACTCCGCCCGTCCAGACGAACGGCCCCGCGTCGGGACGCGGCACGACCTGAAGGGCGGGCTCGGACCAGAACGAACAACAGCGACGCAAGTGAAAGAGCGGACATGGCCGGCACGTCGAAACGCGGCTCGAGCAAGAAGGCGGGCGACAGCCGCCGCAAGAACAAGACTGTTCGCGGGCAAAAGGGGAGCACGGCCGCGTCCAAGACCAGCCGTTCCACCGGGCGCGTGACGAAGAAGACGGGCGTCGGCGGAAACAAGCCGGCGGCTGAGAAAACGGCGGCGAAGAAACCGGGCCGAGCTTCGGCAACGGCGGCGAAGACGAGGGGCGGCGCACAAAGCCGGGCCGGCAAGAAGGGCGCTGCGCGCGCGGGGTCCGCGGCCAAGCGCAAGGCGCAGTCCGGCGTGGGGCGCACGCGCCCCGCGGCGGCGCCGAAGGGCGCGGGTGCATCGAAGCTGCGGCGCGCCCTCGCAAAGCCGGCGAAGCGGGCCGCTCCGAAACCCGCCGCCACGCGGCCTTCGTCTCGGCAACCGGCCGCGCCGAAGCCTGCCGCGCCGAAACCGAAACGGGGCCTCTCCACCATCGAGCTCGCGCGCGAACGCGTGGCGGGACAGGCGAAGCGGACGGTGCGGCGCGCCCTCGGCGTGGTCGCCGGCGCGATTGCGGCGGCACGGCCCTCCGCGCCGACGCCACCGCCCGCCCGCCCGTCACCGTCCGGGCGTCCCGCTCCGACAAAGCGCGTGCGCGGTCGCACGCCCCGCCCCGCCGCCGTCGCCGGCGTGGTGGTCAAGGGCAAGACCGCTCCCCGCTACCCGGAGATTCTCTCGCCGGGGGCGCTTGCCTTTCTCGCCGAGCTGCACCGCCGTTTCGATACGCGCCGGCGCGAGCTGCTCACGGCGCGCGCGGAGCGGCAATGCCGGTTCGACGCGGGCGAACTGCCCGACTTTCTGAGCGATACCCGGCATGTTCGCGAGAGCGACTGGGCCGTCGGGCCGATCCCGAAGGATCTGCTCGACCGGCGGGTCGAGATCACCGGCCCGGTCGACCGCAAGATGATCGTCAACGCCCTGAACTCCGGGGCGACGCATTTCATGGCCGACTTCGAGGACGCGAACTCGCCCACCTGGGCTAACAATATCGAGGGCCAGCTCAATCTGAAGGACCGGTGGGACGGCAAGATCGCTTTCACCGACGATGCGTCGGGCAAGCGCTATGACATCGGCGCGAAACCGGCCGTGCTCATCGTGCGTCCGCGCGGCTGGCACCTGCTCGAAGAGCACGTCACCGTCGACCGCGAGCCGATCTCGGGCAGCCTGTTCGACTTCGGCCTCTACTTCTTCCACAACGCCAAGAACCTGCGCGACAAGGGCAGCGGACCCTATTTCTACCTGCCCAAGCTCGAATCGCATCACGAGGCGCGACTGTGGAACGAGGTGTTCGTCTATGCGCAGGAGAAGCTCAGCATCCCGCGCGGCACGATCAAGGCGACCGTGCTGATCGAGACGCTGCCGGCCGCCTTTGAAATGGACGAGATCCTGTACGAGCTGCGGGAGCATGCGGCCGGGCTCAACGCCGGCCGGTGGGATTACATCTTCTCGTTCATCAAGAAGTTCGCCAAGCGGTCCGAATATGTGCTGCCGGACCGCGGCCAGGTGGTCATGGGCAAGGCGTTTCTCGGCGCCTATTCGCTGTTGCTGATCAAGACCTGCCATCACCGCCGCGCCTTCGCCATGGGCGGGATGGCGGCGCAGATCCCCATCAAGGGCGATGCGGCGGCGAACGAGGCGGCGTTCGCCAAGGTGCGCGCCGACAAGGAACGCGAGGTGCGCGACGGTCATGACGGCACCTGGGTCGCCCATCCCGATCTCGTCCCCGTCGCGAAAGACGTGTTCGACCGGATGATGCCGCAGCCGAACCAGCTCGACCGGCTGCGCGAGGACGTCCATGTGACGCGCGACGACCTGCTCGAAATCCACGACGGCACCAAGACCGAGGAAGGCTTCCGCCTGAATCTCCGGGTGGGCGTGCAATACATCGAGTCCTGGCTGCGCGGGCGCGGCGCGGCGCCGATCTACAATCTGATGGAGGACACGGCGACCGCCGAGATATCGCGCGCGCAGATCTGGCAATGGCTCCGCTACGGCGCCGTGCTCGACAATGGGGTGAAGGTCACGCCGGAATTCTTCGCGCGCGCGCTCGACGAAGAGATGCAGCGGGTCAAGAGCGAAGTCGGCGCGGAGGCGTTTGCGGAAGGCCGCTTCCCCGAGGCGATCGCGCTGTTCCGCAAGCTCTCGCTCGCGCCGGAATTCGAGGACTTCCTGACGATCCCGGCCTACAAGCTGATCGCCTGAAGCAAGCTTCGCTGAATTGAATCGTTGATAAGGATTCCGCTCGTCCCCGCGCAAAGCGGGGACCCAGAAAGAAAACTGGATTCCCGCTTGCGCGGGAATGAGCGGAATGCGGATCAACCCGAGCGAAAGCTTATACCGGCTGTCGCAATCAGTGACTCGTCATACGCGGGCTTGACCCGCGTATGAATCTTTGAAAAGCACCGCCATTTCAGAAATATGGATTGCCGGATCAAGCTCGGCAATGACGGTTCGTATGGGTCGGAGCCGGTGAAGCTTGGTATTAGTTCGCGCGAAGCTCCGTCGCCTGCACCCACCAGCCCGGTTGCGCGGCCGTGAGGCCTTGCGCCGCGGCCGCGGCGTCGTCCGGCGAGGCGAACAGGCCGAAGCATGTCGTGCCCGATCCGGACATGCGCGCGATGCCGCATCCCGGCTGCGCGCGCAGCGCCGACAGCAAACCGGCGATCGCCGGAGCAAGCCTGATCGCCGGCGCTTCGAGGTCATTGGCGTGATCGGCGAGGAACGCAAAAAACGACCCGTGATCCTGCGGGATCGCAGGGGCCGCGCATGGTTTGCCGCGCCGTTCGCCCGCGGCGAGGCCGAGCGCGGCAAACACGTCCTTGGTCGCCAGCGGAAAGCCCGGTCCGACCAGCACCGCCGCCATGGGCGGCAGCGCGACCGGCGCGGACAGGATTTCGCCGATGCCGCGCATCACCCGCGGCTTCGGATCAAGGCACACCGGCACGTCGGCGCCGGTCGCACGCGCCGCCGCCAAGAGCCGCGGGTCGTCGAGCGCGAGGCCGTTCGCGCGCGCGACGAGACGGAGCGCCGCCGCGGCGTCCGACGAGCCGCCGCCGAGCCCCCCTCCCGCCGGCAATTGCTTCGTGAGATCGAAGGCGCCGAGCCGCAGATCGGCGACGCGCGCGGCGAGCGCCTGCGCCGCCTTGAGCACGAGATTGTCGGAGACGGGTCCCGCCTGCCCGGCGGTCGGCCCGCTCACCGTGAGCGCGAGCGGCGCGCCGGGGCGCAGCGTAAGCCGGTCCGCCACGGCGGCGAATGCGACCAGACTTTCGAGATCGTGATAGCCGTCCGCGCGCTTGCCGAGAATGCGCAGCGTCAGGTTCAGCTTGGCCGGCGCGGTGTCGCTCAGCACGCCGACCGCGTCAGGCGCGGGCAGGTCCTTCATCTCACGCTCCGCATGGAGGCGGGAGACGCATGCGCCACGCTCCACGGCGAGCTCAGCCGCCGTTGCCGACGCGCTTCTGCTTCTCGGTGTTGGCGGCCGATGCGCCGGCGTCCTCCTCCGGCAGCCCGTTCTTGAGCTTCGCTTCGATCTTGGCGAGTTCGTCCGGCTCGGGCTTGAGGTCGCGCGCATGGGTCCACTGGAAATTCGCCTCGAGCTGCCGTCCGACGCGCCAGTACACGTCGCCGAGGTGATCGTTGATGGTCGGGTCCATCGGCTTCAGCTCGACCGCGCGCTCGAGATGCTTGATCGCCTCGTCGTAATTGCCGATGCGGTAATAGGCCCAGCCGAACGAGTCGACGATGTATCCGTCGTCGGGACGCTGGTCGACTGCGCGCCTGATCAGGCGCATGCCCTCGTCGAGATTGACCCCCTGGTCGATCCACGAATAGCCGAGATAGTTGAGCACATGCGGCTGCTCGGGATAGAGCTCGAGCGCTTTCTTGAGGTCGGCTTCCGCCTTCTCCCATTGCTTCGAACGCTCGAGGCAGATGCCGCGGAAATAGAACACCGTCCAGGTCGGCTTGGTCGGCTGCGGGATGAGCGCGATCGCCTGGCTGTAGGTGTCGGCGCATTCCGGATAGTGCTTGCGGTCGCGCAGGATATTGCCGAGCGCGAGCACCGCTTCGAGATCGTCCGGATGGTTCGCGATCAGCTTGCTGAGCTGCTGGCGCGCCTCATCGGTGCGCTCGAGCGAATCGAGATTGAGCGCCATCTGGATGTCGGCGTTTCGCCGCAGCACCGAATCCGCCGGCACGCGCGAATAGACATTGATGGCGAGCTCCGGCTTCTTCATCGCCTCGTAGAGATCGGCGAGCGAGAGCAGCGCAAGCGGGTGCGTCGGATCGAGATGGAGCGCGAGCTGGAGATAGGCGAGGCCGCGATTGGCGAGGCTCAGCTCCTCCTCGCGGCGAGCAAGCGCTGCGCCCAGGCCATAGAGCCCTTCGGCCGCGCCGGCGCTCGCATTGTCGACGAGCCGCGGCAACGGCTCGCCCTTGCGCAGCGTCTCCATCGCTTCGAGCACCAGCGGATGGCGCGGCAGCGACGCGTCGAATGTCTGGAACAGTTTTAGCGCTTCCTCGCGCTGGCCGTTACGCGACAGCCAGGACCCGTAGGCCTGCACGACGCGCAGCGCCGACGGATCGAGCTTGTAGGCGCGCTCGAACCGCTTGCCGGCCTCCTTGCGGTTGCCGGACAGATCGAGAATGAGGCCGGTATGCAGATCCTTGAAGATCGCATACCATTCGGGCCCGGTGAGGCGATCGATCAACTCGACGCCGGCGCGCGAATCGTTTGCGCCCTGCAGCGCCCAGCCGGCGAGCAGCGTCCCGATCAGATCGCTCACCGGCGGACGCACCGCTTGCGTCAACTGCGTGCGCGCCTGCTGATACTGCTTCTGCTTGAGCGCGCGCACGCCGAGCACGAGCCGCGCATTGGCGTTGCGAGAGCTGCGGTCGATCTGCACGAGGCGTTCGCCGAGCTTGACCGCCTCGTCGATGTCGCCGTCCGCGAGCACCGCGTAGAAGGCAAGCTCCAGCAATTCGGTGTTGCGCGGGTCGGCTTTCAGCGCCGATCGGTAATAGGCGGCAGCCGAAGCGGCGTCGCGGCCGACGCTTGCATGCCGCGCCGCAAGATAATCTCCCGCGATCCCGCCGGATTGTGCGTCGCGGCTGGGCGGCGGAACCGACTGCGTGGCCTGCGCCGCGAGAACGCCTGGCAAACTCGCGACGATGGCCGCCACGGCCATGGCTCGAACTAGCGACGAACGTCTCACGGGCGGTTTCTCCCTATGGGATATTCCGGCGACCGGACGCGCATGCAAAGCGCGGGAGCGGCCGACAATGCCGGTTTTGTCCGCGCGTCGCAAGCATGGAAGCTCGTGCCCTCGAATTGCCGCGCTTCCCCGGCCGATCGGGGCGGCATGGCGCCCGCGCCGTGGCGCGGGCGTGTCGATTTGCCGGCCTCTAAGGAACCCTCACATGTTCGGGTAGTTCGGTCCGCCCCCGCCCTCCGGCGCGACCCAGTTGATGTTTCCGTTCGGGTCCTTGATGTCGCAGGTTTTGCAGTGCACGCAGTTCGACGCGTTGATCACGAAGCGCAGGCGCGACTGCGGCCCTTCGCCTTCCTTCACCCATTCGTAGACGCCGGCCGGGCAATAGCGGCTCGACGGGCCGTCGAACACATCGTGCTCCGACGCTTTCTGCAGACCCGAGTCGCTGACCAGGAGGTGCACCGGCTGGTCCTCCTCGTGATTCGTATTGGAGAGATAGACCGAGGACAGCCGATCGAAGGTGAGCTTGCCGTCGGGCTTGGGATAGAGGATCGGCCGGCACTCGGCGGCCGGCTTCAAACATCGGCTGTCGGGCTTGCCGTGGCCGAGCGTGCCGAGGAGCGAGAAGCCGAGCGTGTTGGTCCACATGTCGATCCCGCCGAGCCCGATGCCGATGGCCGTGCCGAAGCGCGACCACAGCGGCTTGGCGTTGCGGACCTTCCACAGGTCGCGGCCGATCTCCGCATTGCGCCAACCGCTCTCGTAGCTTTCCAGCTCGTCATTCGCGCGGCCGGCGGCGAGCGCCTGCGCCACATGCTCGGCCGCGAACATGCCGGAGAACATCGCGTTGTGCGTCCCCTTGATGCGCGGGACATTGAGGAAGCCGGCCGCGCAGCCGATCAACGCGCCGCCCGGGAAAGCCACCTTCGGCACCGATTGCCAGCCGCCCTCCGAAATCGCGCGCGCGCCATAGCCGACCCGCGTCCCGCCCGCGAATGTGTCGCGCACGAGGGGATGCGTCTTGAAACGCTGGAACTCATCGAATGGCGACAGATACGGATTGTCGTAATTGAGATGCAGGACGAATCCGACCGCGACGAGATTGTCGCCGTAATGATAGAGGAAGGAGCCGCCGCCGGTGCGGTTGTCGAGCGGCCAGCCGAATGTGTGCTGGACGAGGCCCGGCGTGTGCTTGTCCGGCGCCACCTGCCAGAGCTCCTTCAGGCCGATTCCGAATTTCGGCGGCTCGCGACCGCGATCGAGTGCGTAATGAGCGATCAGCCGTTTCGTGAGATGGCCGCGCGCGCCTTCGCCGAACAGCGTGTACTTTCCGCGCAGCTCCATGCCGCGCGTGAACGTGTCCTTCGGAGCGCCGTCCTTGCCGATGCCCATGTCGCCGGTCGCTATTCCGACCACCTCGTTGTCGGGGCCGTACAGAATCTCGGCGGCGGCGAAGCCCGGATAGATTTCGACTCCGAGCGCTTCGGCTTTGGTGGCGAGCCATCGGCACACTTCGCCGAGCGAAACGATATAGGCGCCGTGATTGCTCATCAGCGGCGGCAGGAAGGCTTTCGGCAGCGGCACCGCGCGGTTGCGGAACAGCATGTAGAAGCGATCGTCCGTGACCTGCGTCTTGATCGGCGTGTCTTCCTCGCGCCAATCGGGAAGCAGCCGGTCGAGCGCGCTGACATCGACCACCGCACCGGAGAGAATGTGCGCGCCGACCTCCGATCCCTTCTCCACCACGACGACCGAAATGTCGGGCGAGAACTGCTTGAGACGGATCGCTGCGCTCAGTCCGGCGGGTCCCGCCCCGACAATGACGACGTCGAACTCCATGGCTTCGCGGGCGGGCAGTTCAAGAGCATTCATTACGACACCCCGGTTTCGATCAAGCGCCGGCGCTCCAGGCGCGATGGCGGCCAAACATGCAGGTTTTTGCGCATCGCACGCTGTGACAATTGGAAGCTCTCGAAACTGCTGGCGCAGAGAATCAATCGTCGTGAAAGGAACGCCGGCCCGAACGGTCGGGCGTCAAGCGTGTATGACAACGGAAACCGGTCTATATAGCAGTTTCCGGCGAGCTCCGGCCCCGGATTGATACGGGGTGGACATGGGTTCGCCGAACGACACGCAGCGCGTCGTTCGATCGCACCGAACGGAATGCGCTCCGAAGGCACAGCCATGAACCCCGCGCACGCCAAGGCCGCGACCGAACTCCTCGCCTTCTATCTCGAGGCCGGGGTGGATGCGCTCGTCGGCGAAGCGCCAGTCGATCGGCTCGCAGCGAGCGGCGCGGACGAGCAAGCATCCGTGGCGGCGCCTGCGCCGGCGCGTGCGCCCTCCCCCTCGCCGTCCCTTCGGCAACCGGCAGCCGGCGACGCCGAGAAGACCGCACGGCCGGCGGGTCTCCAGATCGCCGCACGCGTAAAGCAGGCGGCTGTGCGCGGCGCGGGCGCATCGGCGCGCGACGACGTTGTGCCGCCTGCCTCTGCGCCTGCGCGTCCGGGGTCAGCGCCCGCCGCGCCGGAGGCGGCGGTGATGGCTGCGCGCGAGGCGGCGCGGCAGGCGGCGAGCCTCGAGGAACTTGCCGCCATTCTTTCGCGCTTCGAAGGCTGCACGCTCAGGGCGACGGCGACCAAGCTCGTGTTTGCCGACGGCAATCCGGCCGCGCCGGTGATGTTCGTCGGCGAAGCGCCGGGCGCCGAGGAGGATCGCGAAGGCCTGCCCTTTGTCGGCCGGTCGGGCCGCCTCCTCGACCGCATGATGGAGGCGATCGGACTTGACAGGCAAAGCGCTTATGTCGCCAACATCATCCCGTGGCGTCCGCCCGGCAACCGCACGCCCACACCGCTGGAAAGCCAGATCTGCCTGCCCTTCATCCTGCGGCAGATCGAACTTGCCAATCCCGACATCCTGGTCTGTCTCGGCGCCCCCGCCACCCAGGCGCTGATCGGCGTCAAGGATGGAATCATGCGCACGCGCGGGCGCTGGTTTCCTTACGACACCCGCACGCGCGAAATCCGCGCGATCGCGACGCTGCATCCCGCCTATCTGCTGCGCCAGCCGCTCGCCAAGCGCCTTGCTTGGCGCGATTTTCTCACGATCAAGGCGGCCCTCGCCGAGCGCAGCGGGTAACAACTCGCAGAGCGACGCCGGAAGGCCGGGATGCGGCTCGGCGTGAGCGGTTGCGTCCGCGCGCCCGGCCAACCCGCGCAATCCCGGGAAGCAGCGCACCGCACGCAGCTGGACATCGTGAAATACGCGTGGTGCGCTGCGCCCGGGAAACGCGCGCGAATCTTCCTGATCGCCCGCCCGCAACTCAGGGCAGCGCCATCCTGCAGGCCGGGTTGTAGGCCCAGTTGCGGTCGAGCCCGACGACGCACCATTCGACGCCCCAGGTCGTGCCGAGGATGCCGGTGTCCTCCGCGATCATGTAATGGATCGTCCGGGATTTGCCGTCCGAGATCACAGCCTTGCCGGTGCAGAAGCGGCGGGGGATCGTGCCCGATGCCCAGGGCATGAACGCGACCTCGCGCAGGTCCTGGAAGCCGACGATCTTCAGCTCGGTGTTCCAGAAGCGATGCTCCTTGACATAGAAGCGCGACTGGATCTTCGCGAGCGGCGCCGGCTCGTCGCACAACGGCACGACGGCCTCGTAACGGGGGCCGGAAAGCCAGAAGTTGAGGTCCATGATGCTCGCGGCCCAGCTCTCGGCGACGAAGCCAAGCAGGACCGCGCCGGCGGCGGCGGCCATGACGAGGGCCGCTGTGACCCGATCCATCACCCGCCCGCGAGCAGGCGTGCGCAGGTTGCGCATGGTGATCCCCCTCTTCCCTTGTCTTGGAGCGTGACGCGCAGGTCCGGCGGGGTCAAGGACAGAACCGTCGCCGCGGCACGAAACCGGGCGACTGTTGCCCGGACGGCACGCGTGCCTATACCCAATCGCCCAGGACGGCCTGAACCAGGGCGAGCGCGGCCACCGCGGCGGTGTCGGCTCGCAGGATGCGGGGGCCGAGCGCGAGCCGGACCACGCCCTCGCGGGCGAGCACCAGAGCGCGCTCCTCGGCATGGAACCCGCCTTCCGGGCCGATCAGCAGCGCGAGCGGCGGCGTTCCGCCGGCCTTTCGCGGGGCCGCAGCCAGCGCCGCGATCGGGTCGGCGATCGGCGCCTCTTCGTCGCAGAAGACGAGCAGGCGGTCCTGGGCGAGGGCGGCCAGCGCGCGCTCGAACGCGACCGGCTCCTCCACCCCGGCTACGCTCAGAATGCCGCACTGCTCCGCCGCTTCAATGGCGTTCGCCCGCATGCGCGCGGTGTTGACCCGCTCGGCCTGGGTGTGGCGCGTAAGCACCGGCTGCAGCCGCGACGCGCCCATTTCGACCGCCTTCTGTACCATGTAGTCGAGCCGCCCGCGCTTGAGCGGGGCGAACAGGTAATCGAAATCGCCGGGGGCGGTCTGCGGGCGCGTCTGCTCGGTCACCAGAAGGGCCAGCCCACGCTTCGCCCCCTCGGCAAGCGCCGCGCGCCACTCCCCGTCGAGCCCGTTGAAGAGAAGGACGCCGTCGCCGGGCTTGAGCCGAAGGACATCCTTAAGATAATGCTGTTGCATTACCGGCGGAAACAGGCGTGCGCCGGGCGCGAGCCGGTCCTCGACGTGAAGGCGAGGCGTGCGGAAGTCGTATCGCGCCATGCGGCTTGCTCCCGGATGAAGGCTGCGCGGTGCTGCGGGCCTGGCGAAACAAAGCATAGAACAGGCCCGAAACCGCGAATCCGCCCCTGTATCGCCGGATTCGGGGGTTTTCTTCCAGGCGGGCCGAAAGGGGAACCTGGGTATGCGAAAAATCGCGTCGAGTTCGCTTGCGGCGGTCGCGTTGTCCGCCGCCGCTCTGCTCCCATTGCGCTGCGAGGCGCAGACATTGCCATGGCCGACCGACCCTCCCGCGAGCGGCGGAGCGACGGCCCCCTGGCCGGCGAATCCACCACGCGCGGGCGCGCCCGCGCCCGCGGCGGCCGCCGCCCCCGCCCCGATGATGGCAGCGCCGATGGGCGCGGGCCCGATGACGCCGGTCCCGCCCCAAGGTCCGGGCGGAGGCAATACGCCGCCTTGCATGGACGAGTTCACCAAGCTTCAGGGCGAGACCGACAAGCGCGCCAAGGCCGCCAAGGCGGCCAGTGCGCGGAAGGCCCAGCGCGAGGAAATGTGCAAGATCCTGCAGTCCTTCGAGGGGGCGATCGGCAAATGGGCGAAATACGTCAAGGACAATGCCTCGAGCTGCGGCATCCCTGAAAAGATCGTCGAACAGCTCAAGTCAGGTCACGACAATATCGCCAAGAGCGCCAAGCAGGTTTGCGACGGAGGCGGCCTCGGCGGAGCGCCCGCAAAAGCTCCCACGCCGACCCTGAGCGATGCCCTCGGCACGACGCGGACGCCGATGGCCGACACGAGCCGCCCGAACGCAGCGACGGGCACGCTCAACACGTTGACCGGTACCCCGCTCGGACGATGAGCGGGGCGTCAGGCCGGGTCGCCGATTCGACCGGGAACTTCGTCGACCGGGTGGCGCCCGCCCCGCTGCGCCCCTATCTGCGGCTTTCCCGCTTCGATCGCCCGATCGGCGCCTGGCTCCTCCTGATGCCCTGCTGGTGGTCGGCGGCGCTCGCCGCCGTGCACGCCGGCATCGCGCTTCCCAATCTCTGGCATCTCGCCCTGTTCTTCGTCGGCGCCTTCGTCATGCGCGGCGCAGGATGCACGTGGAACGACATCGTCGACCGTGACATCGACCCCTTGGTAGAACGCACGCGCTCGCGGCCGATCGCCGCGGGACAGGTCAGCCTGAAACAGGCGCTCGCTTATGCCGTGCTCCAGTCGCTCGTCGGATTTATCGTGCTCATCCAGTTCAACGCGTTCGCGATCGGCGTCGGCGTCGCCTCGCTCGCGATCGTCGCGCTTTACCCGTTCATGAAGCGGATCACCTATTGGCCGCAGATCTTCCTCGGGCTCGCCTTCTCCTGGGGCGCGCTGATGGGATGGGCGGGCGCATTCGGCCGGCTCGATCCCGCGGCCTTCGTGCTCTATGCGGGCTCGATCTGCTGGGTGATCGGCTATGACACGATCTACGCGCATCAAGATCGCGAGGACGATGCGCTGGTGGGCGTGAAATCGACGGCGCTTCTGTTCGGCGAGCGCACCAAGCCGATGCTCGTCCTGTTCTACGGCGCCGCCGTCGCCTTGATCGCATGGGCAGGCTGGCTCGCGGGCGGCGGCGGGTTGTTCGCGCTCGGGCTTGCCGCCTTCGCCGCGCATCTCGCCTGGCAGGTCTATACGCTCGATACGCGCGATCCGGTCAATTGCCTGAAGCTGTTCCGCTCGAACCGCGACGCCGGGCTCATTCTGTTCGCCGGGCTCGTCGCCGAGGCCGCCGCGCGCCATCTCGCGTAAGCGGATCGCCGCTAAAACAAATCCTGCAGCCGGCGCATTCCATGAATGTAGCGCACGACCTCCACGCCGTCGCCGAGATCGCGGTAAAGAATGAGATAGCGTCCGACGGGCAAGTGTCGCACGCCAGGCGCGACATCCTCCCGCGCTGCGCCGAGCCGCGGATTGCGCGCGAGGGACCGGCTTTTCTCGTCAAGCAGATCGAGAAGCCTGTCGGCGGCGGATGGATTGTCCCGCGCGATGTAGGTCCATATGTCGATCAAGTCCTCTTCGGCTCGTGCGGTGCGCCGCAGGCGTGGCTTGCGTCTGCTCACGCGCTACTCTTGCCGGAGTAAGCGGAACGCCGCCGGGCTTCTTTCTTGATGGCCTGAATCGATTTCAAGCGACCCGGCCCGCTCGCGATGCCCTCGTCCCAGAGCTGGCGCAGTTCGTTCACGCTGAGGTGCTGAATCGTCCGACGTTGTTTCCAGTAGCGCAGCGCGTCGCGAATCACTTCGCTCACAGATGTGTATTCGCCGGTGTCCACGGCCTCCTTCAGCAGGGCCATGAATTCGGGGGTAAGAGCGACGCTCACTTTCTGGACATTGGACATGATGCACCTTTCCTGCCCCCATGGTAGCAAAGATGGCGCACGAAAATCCATGGTCAATAGCGGCGTGATCGACGTCTGCGACATAGCAGGGACGGCGCCGCAATCCGACGCCGCCCGCGCGCAGTGGCGACTCACCTGCGCGCGATGATTTCCCGCTCGTCGCGATGAATGCATGGCGCCGGCGGAAAGCGGGACGCGCGGCGGCGCTTCAGCGGATGCCGCGACGACGGCGGGCTTGCGGCCTCGCGGCGCCAGCCGCGCTTACGCGCCGGAACGGGTCGCGCAGCGCGCCGTCCGCATCGGCGACGAGCAGCGGCAGGCCGAGCACGCGGCCCCACGCCCGCCATTCGGCGATCGCATCGACGCCGTCGGGCGCGGTGAAGACCGGCACCGCG
>DASUPI010000340.1:0-5656 GCA_036281135.1 Rhodoplanes sp.
TCCATGAAACGCTGCTGCCAGCGCCAGACGCAGGTCTTCGACGTGCCGGTCTGCCGCATGACCTCGTTGGTGCCGAGGCCGTCGGCGGTCAGCAGCACGATGGCTGCCCGCCAAGCATGCTTCTGCGGGGCGTTGCGGTCCTTGGTGATCGCTTCGAGCCGACGACGGTCAGGTGGTGTGAGGGTGACGGAAATCCCGGTGCGCATTCACCAGACTCGCACTCAAGCCCGGAAAAGGGAATCCCACCAAGGACTCTTCTGTTAGGCAGAGACCACTAGCCGCGCTCTTGCCATGGCGCTGGGCTCGGGACGAGGTTTAGCAAGCGCTGCAGTGCATACACCCGAAACAAACTTTGACCTGCTCGCAACTGAATTTGAGCGCGTAGTTCTTGGAGATTTTCTCGCGAATTTCGACCTTGCGCCTAGTGGATTGACTCTAACGTTTGCTTCTCTCGGGCGATGGCGGCGAGGACGCGGGCGGGTTTGGCCGTCCACACGAAGGGTTTGGGATTGGAGTTGGTCTCCGCGTGAAGCGATTGATGGCTTCCTGGAGATCGACGATTGAGCGAAAGACGCCCCGTTTGAGGCGTCGCCTGGTGAGTTTGGCGAAGAACCCTTCGACGGCGTTGAGCCGGCCGGACTCGTCAATCAGTTCTTCAACGATTCCACTGGGCACGGCGATCACGGTGAGATCGACACGCGCCGGCCATGGAACGAAGGCGAGCCCCGCAAGCGATCTGCTTGAATGTGGTCCTTCCCCCCGGCAATATCAAGGCGCACGCCTGACGAGCCCGGTTTTCATATAAACGCCTCGCTGGAAAATCCGCGGTCGGCAAGCGCCTTGAGCACCTCGGCACTGTCGAACAATTGCATCAACAAATCGACGGTTTCGTCGGCTGATACGTGTTCTCCGGCAAGATGGCGGGAAAGTATGGCCTGCGCTCGCGGATCGTCGCGACACTAAGCCGCTTGCAGCGCTCCCCGCGCTGCGAGCCTTCACATGTATTTGGAGGTTGACGGTATGACTGTCACCATTTTGCGTCTCTATGATGACTACCAGGCCGCCGAGCGCGCGGTACGCGACCTCGAAGCCGCGGGTCTCGCTCACAGCGAGATATCAGTCGTCGCCAGCAATGCCGACAACTGGTACTCGGGCGACAAGACCGGCACGAAGCGTGTCGATCGCGACGCCGACGGCGTCGATGACCGGGCCCAAGGCGCCGGCAAGGGCGCCGGCGTCGGCGCTGCGATCGGCGGCACCGCTGGACTGCTGGCCGGACTAGGACTGCTGGCTATTCCAGGTGTAGGTCCGGTTGTTGCGGCGGGCTGGCTCGTCGCAACTGCCGCAGGCGCGGCAGCGGGCGGTGCCACAGGCGGCATCATCGGCGCGCTCGCGAGTATCGGTGGTTTCCGTCGGTCCTCAAGGCGATCACGATTGTCCGCCCCGAGACCCTCGTGCGATGGCACCGAGCCGGCTTCCGCCTGTACTGGCATTGGAAATCCCGCTCGCTTGGAGGCCGACCGAAGATCGCCGCGGATCTACGCGCATTGATCCGGCAGATGAGCGCGGAAAATCCGCTGTGGGGAGCGCCGCGCATCCACGGCGAGCTGCTCAAGCTCGGCTTCGAGGTCGCTCAGTCCAGCGTCGCGAATGGGATGGACCGGCCGTGCTTCCGCCCCTAACAGGTCGCTGAAAAACGCTGCTGGGGATAGCTGACATCGTATGGCGAATATGATTCCTGCTGATCGGGGAGATTTGCGGGAGGGACTGATGCGCGGATCGGATGAGCGGACAGGCGGAGGAGCGCGTTCCGCGGAACCATCCGCTGCGGCTGATCCGGCGGATCGTCAACGAGGTTCTTGCCGCGCTGGATGGCGAGTTCGCAAAGCTCTACGCCGACGATGGGCGTCCCTCGATTGCGCCGGAGCGGTTGTTGCGGGCGTTGCTGCTGCAGGCGTTCTACACAATCCGCTCGGAACGTCAGTTGATGGAGCAGCTGCAATACAATTTGCTTTATCGTTGGTTTGTCGGCCTGGGCGTGGATGATCCGGTCTGGGTTCCGACGGTGTTCAGCAAGAACCGCGACCGGCTGCTGGGGGCGGAGGTGGCGCGCAAGTTCCTCGCCGAACTGCTGACCCACAAGGAGGTGCGCGCGCTGTTGTCGGACGAGCACTTCTCGGTCGACGGGACGCAGGGTTCAGGCGTGGGCGTCGATGAAGAGCTTCGTGGCGAAGGACGGCTCGGGCGACCCGCCGTCGCCCGGCCGCAACGGCGAGCGCGATTTCCATGGCGAGAAACGCCGCAATGAGACGCACGCCTCCACGACGGAGCCCGAGGCCAAGTTGTATAAGAAGGGCAAAGGCAAGGAGGCGAAGCTCTCCTATTCGGCAACGTCCTGACCGAGAACCGCAACGGCTTCGTCGTGGAGGCGGAGCTGCGACCGGTCTCGGGCACGGTCGAGCGCGAGGCGGCGGCGGCGATGATCGTGCGTCATTCGCCGGGCGCGCAGCGCATCACCATCGGCGGCGACAAGGGCTTCGACACCGCCGACTTCGTTGCGGACATGCGCGCGTTCAACGTGACGCCGCACATCGCTCAAAACACCACCCGCCGCCGGTCCGCCATCGATGGCCGCACCACCCGCCACCCCGGCTACGAGATCAGCCAGCAGAAGCGCAAGCGGGTCGAGGAGCCGTTCGGCTGGGGCAAGACGATCGGCGGGCTCGCCCGACCCATGCTGCGCGGCGTGAAGAAGCTCGACTTCAAGTTCATCTGGACGATGGCCGCTTACGATCTCATCAAGCTGCCGAGATTGATCGGAGCCGCTGTGACTGGACGGCGAGACACGACAAAGCCCAAGGCCGGCGTGTCCATGGCGAATTCGCAAATTACGCCGCGATTGGGCACTGTCACAGTAACGCTGGCTTGGTACGGGCGGCCTAGCCGCGAGCGGGGAGCCTGTTAACTGCGACAAGACACAGCAAAGGCCATCTCCTACAACACCATCCGGGAGAGGTGGTTTCCTTGCTGCAATATGAGCCTTTTGAGGTTGACTTCCCCGCGCTACTGCAATGAGGCGGCCGTTCTCGCAGGCGCCATGCGATTGCAACGCGGGTCCCCCGAGACCCCCTGCTGCGGGAACCCCGCTCCGTCAGGAACAGGACCCCCGGCGGGAGGCGGCCTCGGGGAGTGTGGCCCTTACTTGTTCGCGGTGCCGGCGCCGATTTGCTCGACCTCGACGTCGGTCTTGCGGACCGTGTCCTTAACGGTCTTCTGGCGCTCCTTGGTCTCTTTCGTGAGCTCGACCTCGCCGACGACCCGAGCCTCCTTGTGCACCTTGGCCTCTTCCCGGGTGCCCATCAACTCGACGGTCTTCCCCTCGAAGGCAGCCTCGGCCTCCTCGCCTTTCAGCACGCGATCGGCCTCGTGCCGCTCGGCTCCGACGGTCTCCGTCGTGAGGGTGACGGTCTCCTCGACCGGCGTCTCGCTGACGCTGGAGGTCACGCGGACGCCGCCGTTGGTGGTCTTCGCCTTGCTCACCGAGAACTCTTCCTCGACGATCGACACGGAGCCGGCGCTGCTCTCCTCGGAGCTGCCCTCATCCGACATGACGCGGTCCATGATGGACTGAACCTGATCGGCCATCTCGTCGGAAACGTCGGCGACGACCACTGCCTTGCCCTCGTCGGCCGCCTTGGCATAGGCGCGCGCGTCGGCGTGGTCGAAGCCGTATTCGGAGAGCTCGCTCACAAGCTTCGTCGTGGCGCCGCTCAGGATCCGCTGACGGTCCTCGAACCCCTCCTTGCGGAGCGCGGCGATCGCCTTGTGGGCAATCTTTTGGTCGTTGTAGGCGATGATGATGGTAGCCATTTCGCTTTCTCCATTTCGTAGTGTTCAGGGTGATGTCGAAGCTGACGGGCGACGGCCCGTCAGCCTGCTTCGTCTTCGTTGTCGCCGGCAGCGCTCACGCGCTCGATCACGGCCTCTTCGCGGCGGAGCGTGACGGACTGGGAGCTTTTCTCGACGTCCCGGCGCTTGGTGATGCGGACCTCCTCCGTTGCGCGGAGGCGCTTCTCGACCACCACGACCTCCTCGAGAAGCGTGACGATCGTGGTACCGCCCTCCTGCCGCACCGGAACCGGACCCTCGACCCATCGCTCGAGCGGCACACGCTCGACCTCGATGGTCTCGATGGCGATCGGCTCGTCGATCACCGCCTCGTCCTCGTGCACCACCGTCCGGACGCGCACACCCTCGGCCAGCGTCTTGCGCTTGAGGATGACGGCTTGCTCTTCGACGATCGGGATGACCCGGCTATCGGTAGCGGAAACGGCATCTGCCGATCTGGATCGCTTTGGCATGAAGTCTCCTTCTCGGACGACCGAGGCCGCCCAGGCTGTCAGCGATGGGAAGAAGGGCGGGACACAATGCCCATCCCGCCGCGGACGAAGGCGAGGTAGCGGTCATTGAACCGCCCCATCCGCTTAAAGCTGCCGCCGATGAAGTCGCTTTGCGCCTTGGTGACTTCTGCCAGCGTTCTGGCGCGCCCCACCGCTATCGTGGCCTGCATCGCGTGCCGCGCCTGCTCGTTGATCAGCGCCACCATCGCCGAGGCCGCGTCCGTCTCGCGTTCCGCCTCCTGCGTCTCCTCGGAGCCAGTCGCGGCCCGAACGGCCTTGCTCATCTCGCCGGCCCCATCGGCGCCGGCTCTCGTGGCCAAGCGCATCACTTTCGCGCCTTGCTGTGCCACCTGGGCGCCGGCCTCCACGATGTCCGTGGCCTGGCTTGCTGATCCGGCCATTTCGCGCTCGGCCTCGGGCCGGCGCGCCGCTTCGCTCTGCTCGTTCTCGTCATCGCTCTTCCCGGCGACGGTGCTGGCCCCGGCCTGCGCCGCGACGGTGTCCTTCTGAACGCGCTCGGCATCGGCTTTCGCCTTGCCCTTCGCGGCGTTCGCCGCTTCGGCCTGCTCCCGTTCACGCTTGGCTTCGGCCTGCTCCCGTTCACGCTTGGCTTTCGCCTCCTCGCGCTCGCGCTCGGCTTCGGCTTCCTCGCGCTCGCGCTTGGCCTTGCCACGACGCTCGTCGGCCTCGGCGCGCTGCGCCGCCTCGACCTGGGCCTTCTCGTCCTCAATCTTCTCGACGACGGTGCTGGCCTCCTCGTCGCTCAGCGCCTTCACGACGGCGGGCAGGAACTCGTTCTTTTCGTCGCGGACATGCTGCTGGAATGCCTTCTTCAGCTCGGCCACCTTGGCACCGAACGCCTCGCTGTCCTTCGGGGTGCGCTCGAGCTCGGCCAGGAGCTTGCGCGTCTGCCGGTTGTCGTTCAGCGCCTCGGCTACGAGGCCCTTATTTTCCTTGTGCTTCTTCAGCACCGGAAAGAGATGCTGTTCCTCGAGCTCGGCCTGGAGCTCGAGCTCGTCCTTTAGCTCGGAGAACAGCCGGTCGCGCGTCTTGACCGCGGTCTCGGAGGTTTCGACGAGCTTCACGAAGAGCTCGTTGGCCCTTTTCGGGCTCGACTGAATCAGTTGTCGGATGGTGGTCATTTTCGGTCCTTTTGAAGCGGGGCGTGACCGACCGTTCGCGAGATTTTCTTGCGTGAGACGGCCTTGCACGACGTGAATTCGTTGAGGTCCTGGGTCGCGGCGGTTTGCGTCGAG
>DASUPI010000341.1:0-6604 GCA_036281135.1 Rhodoplanes sp.
CCGCGCCGCGGGCGCGACCGCGGTCGGACGAGGCGGGGGATCAGGGGGTGGCGACGCGGGATCGCTGCGCGCGACCGAGTTCCACACCGCGGCGGCCTTCACTTTGGAGCGGACCTTCGGCGCCTTTCCCTGCGCGATCTCCTCGAGCGAACGCCGTGTCGCGACCGACAGCGTGTCCTGGTCGAGGATATCGGGATCAACGCTTTTCCGAGCCTCCGCATCCTCGCCCTTGATCAGAAGCCAGTTCTCGTGCTTGTCGCCCTTGCGCGACCGCATCCGCACGAGATGCCAGCGGCCCTTCAACTTTTCGCCTTCGAGCGTGAAGGTCAGGTGCCCTTTCTTGTAGGCGGCATGCGGATCGCCCTCGGGAATCCAACGACCGCGGTCCCACAGCATCACCGTGCCGCCGCCATACTGGCCCTTCGGGATCGTGCCTTCGAACCCGCCATAGTCGAGCGGATGGTCCTCGGTGTGGACGGCGAGCCGCTTTTCTCCCGGGACGAGGCTCGGGCCCTTCGTCACCGCCCAGCTCTTCAAGACGCCGTCGAGCTCCAAGCGGAAGTCGTAATGCAGCCGGCGCGCCGAGTGCTTCTGCACGACAAAGCTGTCGCCCTTCACGCGGACACGCTTTCCGCGCGGCTCCGGAGTGAGGTCGAATTTGCGCTTGCGGCGATAGAGGTCGAGCGCCACCGGCTAACCCGCTTTTTTCATCCGCTTCCGCTTGGCCGGCGCGCCGTCCTTGCCGGCGGACTTGCCGCGCCCGGCCGCCGGCGCGGACGCCTTGCCGGTTTTGGCCTCCTTCGCGTCCTTGCCGGCTTTTCCCCCGCTTGGCCCCCGCTCGGACTGAACGCTGCGGCGCAGCGCATCCATCAGGTTGACCACATTGCTCGGCTGCGGCGCGGGCTTGGCGACAATCGTCTCGCCGGCCCGCTTCGATTGGATCAACTCGGCCAGGGCCTGCTCATAGCGGTCCTCGAACTTCGCCGGATCGAAATGGGCGGTCTTGGTGTCGACGATATGCACCGCCAATTCAAGCATGTCCGGGGTGATCTTGATGTCGGGAATGTCCTCGAAATAGACCGCGTCTTTGCGGATTTCGTTCTTGTAATGCAGCGTCGTGGCGAGGAGTCCCTTTCCGCGCGGCTCGATCATCAGAATGCGCTCGCGCCGGTTGAGCACGACGCGGGCAAGTCCCACCATGTCCTCTTTCTGCATCGCATCGCGGATGACGGCGAACGCTTCCTGCGCGATGCGGTCGTCGGGAACGAGGTAGTACGGCGCGTCGAGATAGACGGCGTCGACCTCGCTGCGCGGCACAAAGGACTCGATATCGATCGTATGGGTGCTCTCCAGCGCAACCTTGTCGAGCTCTTCCTCCTCGACGAACACGTAGGCGTTGTCCTCGACCTTGTAGCCCTTGACCCGATCCTCGTCCGGGACTGGGTCGTTGGTCTCTGCGTCGACCACCTCATATCGAACCCGGTGGCCTGTTTTTCGACTAAGGATGTTGAAACGGACTCGCTGGCTGGTCGAGGTTGCGGGAAAGAGCGCAACCGCACAGGAGACCAGGGAGAGTTTGAGGTAGCCCTTCCAGTTTGCGCGCGGCGCCATGACGTTCTACTCTTACTCTAACGGCTTCTAGGCCATTGATTGGGAACGCGTCCCCGGGGGTGCGGGTTCCCACCAGGAATCCCCAGCGCAACCCGCTCCGGCTTCTAGCTAATTGGCTTGTCCTAACATCTAGTGTAAGCCGTCGATTCAGAATTTTGACCGACCCCCCCCCTTGGGAGGAAAACCCTGTGCTCCAGTCGTCCAAGACCCCGCTGCTCGATCGCGTCAATACTCCGGACCAGTTACGTCGCTTGGAACCCGCAGAGCTGCGCCAATTGGCTGACGAATTGCGGCAGGAAATGATCGATGCCGTCGCTCAAACGGGCGGCCATCTCGGGGCCGGACTGGGTGTGGTAGAGCTCACGGTCGCCCTCCACTACATCTTCGATACGCCGCGCGACCGATTGATCTGGGACGTGGGCCACCAGGCCTATCCGCACAAGATCATCACCGGCCGCCGCGACCGGATTCGCACGCTGCGCCAAGGCGGGGGCCTGTCGGGCTTCACCAAGCGCGCGGAAAGCGACTACGACCCCTTCGGCGCGGCCCATTCCTCGACCTCCATCTCGGCCGGGCTCGGCATGGCGGTGGCGCGCGATCTCGAAGGAGGCGCGAACCATGTCGTGTGCGTGATCGGCGATGGGGCGATGTCCGCTGGCATGGCCTATGAGGCGATGAACAATGCCGGCGCGATGGATTCCAATCTCATCGTCATCCTCAACGACAACGACATGTCGATCGCCCCGCCGGTCGGGGCCCTGTCGGCCTATCTCACGCGGCTGCTGACCGGACGTCCCTATATGTCCTTGCGCGAGATCGGCCGCGAGATCGCTCAGCACCTGCCGCGCCGCATCCACGAGCAGGCGGTTCGCGCCGAGGAATTCACCCGCAACATGATCACTCATGGCGGCACGCTGTTCGAGGAGCTCGGCTTCTATTACGCGGGTCCGATCGACGGGCACAACCTGAATCACCTCCTCCCGGTTTTACGGAACGTGCGCGACGCCAACCGCAAGGGCCCGATCCTGCTGCACGTCGTCACCCAGAAGGGCAAGGGCTATCCGCCCGCCGAGACTTCGGCGGACAAGTATCACGGCGTCGTCAAGTTCGACGTGGCGACCGGCGCGCAGGTCAAGTCGAAGGCGCAAGCGCCCGCCTACACCAAGGTTTTCGGCGAAAGCCTCATCAAGGAGGCGCGCAAGGACGCAAAGATCCTGGCCATCACCGCCGCCATGCCAGCGGGAACCGGGCTCGACCTGTTCGCCGCCCAGTTCCCCGACCGCTGCTTCGATGTCGGCATTGCCGAGCAGCATGCGGTGACCTTCGCCGCCGGCTTGGCCGCGGAAGGGTACAAGCCGTTCGTCGCGATCTATTCCACCTTCCTGCAGCGCGCCTATGACCAGGTGGTGCATGATGTCGCGGTGCAAAAGCTTCCGGTTCGCTTCGCGATAGATCGCGCCGGGCTGGTCGGCGCCGACGGCCCGACCCATGCCGGCTCGTTCGACGTCGCCTATCTCGGCTGCCTGCCCGGGTTCGTTCTGATGGCGGCGGCGGACGAGGTGGAGCTCGTCCACATGGTCGCGACCCAGGCCGCCCACAATGACGGCCCGTCGGCGCTGCGTTATCCGCGCGGCGAGGGCATGGGCCTGCCGCTTCCCGCGGAAGGGCGGCCGCTTGAGATCGGCAAGGGCCGCATCGTGCGCGAGGGTCACAAGATCGCGCTGTTCTCCTACGGCACGCGGCTCGCCGAGTGCCTGAAGGCGGCGGACGAACTGGCGGCGCTTGGGCTCTCGACCACGGTGGCGGACGCGCGCTTCGCCAAGCCGCTCGACGTCGACCTGCTTCTGCGGCTCGCGCGCGAGCACGAGGTGCTGATCACCATCGAGGAAGGCTCGATCGGCGGATTCGGAAGCTTCGTGCTGCAGGCGCTCGCCGAAGGCGGCATGCTCGACCGCGGGCTGCGGGTGCGCTCGATCACGTTGCCGGACTTCTATATCGACCAGGACACGCCGGCCGCGATGTACGCGAAGGCGGGGCTCGACGCCAAAGGCATCGTCGGCAAGGTTTTCGAGGCGCTCGGCAAGGATGTCGGCGCGGAGACCGTGCGGCTGGCCTGATATCTGGGTTTGCCCAGGACCGAGTAAAGCGACAGCGCTCCCTCAACCTCCCCCCGGCGGGAGAGAGCCTGTCCTCGGGCTTGACCCGAGGATCGGCGAGCATCGAGCGAAGCGCGATGCGAGCCGGGCGAGGGGGGGCCATTGACTCTCACCGTAACCCCTCACCCGGAGTCCTCTCTGCGCTCGGACTCCGACCTCTCCCCAATGGGAGAGGTGAATATGATCATGTCTTCTCGCCTGCGCCCCCCTCGCCTGCGCGCCGACCGGCTGCTCGTCGAGCGCGGCCTGTTCGAGAGCCGCACCAAGGCGCAAGCCGCGATCGCCGCCGGCGGCGTCAGCGCCGACGGCGCGCCCGTACGCAAGCCCTCCGAGGAAATCGCCTGCGACGCCGCGCTCGTCGCCGTGCCCGCGCATCCTTTCGTCTCCCGCGGCGGCGTGAAGCTCGCGGCGGCGCTCGACGCCTGCGCGATCGATGTCGCCGATCGCGTCTGCCTCGATGTCGGCGCTTCGACCGGCGGATTTACCCAGGCGCTGCTCGAACGCGGCGCGCGGCTTGTCTATGCGGTCGATGTCGGACGCGGCCAGCTGCATCCGCGGCTTGCCGCCGATCCGCGCGTCGTCTCGATGGAGGCGACGGACATCCGCGCACTCGATCCGGCGAGGCTCACCGAACAGCCCTCGCTTGTCGTGGCGGATGTAAGCTTCATCTCGCTTAGGCTCGTTTTGCCGGCGGCGCTCGCGCTCGCCGCGCCTGCCTGCCGGCTCGTCGCACTGATCAAGCCGCAGTTCGAGGCGGGACGTCAGCATTTGAAGAAAGGCATCGTGCGCAACTTGCAGGTCCATGCCGCGGTGTGCGACGACATCGCGGCCTTCACCCGCGCGCTCGGCTGCGCGGTCGAGGCGATCCTGCCTTCGCCGATCGAAGGCGGCGACGGCAACCGCGAGTTCCTCCTTATCGCGCAGCGCGGTGGCGCACTGTGATCGAGCGCCTGACCATCGCGCATCTCGGCAAGCGCGGCGATGGCGTCGTCAATACGCCGGAGGGCCCGATCTACGTCCCCTATGCGCTGCCGGGCGAGACGGTCGAGGTCGAAGACTGGCACGGGCATCCTGACCGCCGGCGCCTGCTGCGGGTGGAGGTCGCGAGCAGCGAGCGCATCGTCCCGGTCTGTCCGCATTTCGGCGTATGCGGCGGCTGCGCCGTGCAGCACTGGGAATGGAACCGCTACCGCGCGTGGAAACGCGACCTCGTCGTCTCGGCGCTCGCGCAGGCGGGCGTCGCGGCGGAGGTGGACGATCTCGTCGATGCACATGGCGAGGGCAGGCGCCGCGTCGTCCTGCATGCGCGGCGAGGCACGCATGACGTGCTCGAAGTCGGCTTCGCCGCGCTGCATGCGCACACGATCGTGCCGATCGACCGCTGCCCCGTCGCTGCGCCCGGCCTCGACGGCGCGATCGAGGCGGCGTGGGCCATCGCCGAAGCGCTGCGGCCGACGGCGAAGCCGCTCGACATCCATGCGACCGCGACCGAGACGGGCCTCGACATCGATGTGCGCGGGTCGGGCCCGCTGGCGCCGCAGGAGGCGCTCGCGCTCGCCCGCATCGCCGAGGCGCACCGGCTCGCGCGACTGACGCGCCATGGCGAGCTGATCGCGCAGCGCGCAACCCCGACGGTGACGATGGGACGCGCGAGCGTCGCCATTCCGCCGGGCGCGTTCCTGCAGGCGACCGCGGAGGGCGAGGCGCAGCTCGCCCATCTCGTGCTGCGCCATGTCGGCGACGCGAAGGCGGTCGCCGATCTCTTCGCCGGCGTCGGCCCGTTCGCGCTGCGGCTTGCCGAGCGCGCGCGCGTGGCGGCGGCGGAGCTCGACGAGGCCTCGGTCGCGGCGCTCCGTCAGGCGGCGCAGAAAACGCCCGGCCTCAAGCCCGTGAGCGTCGAGAAGCGCGATCTCTTCCGCCGGCCGTTTCTCGCGCGCGAGCTCGCGGAAGCGCGGCTCGACGCCGTCGTATTCGATCCGCCGCGCCAGGGCGCCGACGCGCAGGCGCACGCGCTTGCGGCCAGCAACGTGCCCATGGTCGTCGCCGTCTCATGCAACCCCGCAACCTTCGCACGCGATGCGAAGACGTTGATCGGCGGCGGCTACCGCCTGACCGAGGTCACGCCGGCGGACCAGTTCCGCTACAGCTATCACGTCGAAATCGTCGCGCGTTTCGCGCGGTGACCTTCACTATCCTCCGCACGCAGCGCAGGGCTGTCCGGTTGGCCTCGCCCGACATGCTCCGCGGAAGCGGAGGGTCTGCATCGCCCGCGCGGGCGCTCAATTGAAGTCGGGACTGCCGCCCCAGCGCTGCTGCCACAGCCGCTCGCCAATCAAGCAGGAGGTGCGAGGCGATTCCGCGGCGACGCGCTCGACCCGCGGAGGCGGCGAAACGCCCGCCACTTCGAGCACCAGCTTGGTGCGGGTCGCCTCCTTGAACTGCGCGCGGTCGCGGATCGGGATCACGAAGGCGGACGGCCCGCCGATCACGCAATCCTCGTAATAGATGTCGAGCTGCTCGATATCCATGGTCGTCGGCGACGGCCGTTTGAGCATGATCGGCAACCCGTTGATGGTGATGCCTTTGGCGACGACCTCGTCGCGCGCGAGCGTCACCGGCAGCCCCTGATTGTTCGCGCCGTCGCCCGAGATGTCGATGACGCGCCGCAGGCCGCGATGTCCGCTCGTCTCGAACAGCGGCGTCGCGAACTGCAGCGCGCCTGAGATCGAGGTGCGATAGGCGCGGCGGTAGGGCGCCTCGGCGATTTCGTCCGCGAAGGTTTCGGCGCTTGCCCGGCCGTCGATCACCCGCCAGGGAACAATGACTCTTTGTTCGGC
>DASUPI010000342.1:0-2070 GCA_036281135.1 Rhodoplanes sp.
CAGAAACTTCTGAAGAAGCAAGGCATCACTCCAGACTCCCACGCTCCTCAAATCTTGTAATTGCTCAGCCCTATCTCGAGAGGCGGTTCGTGGCGGGTGGCGGATCGAGGTTCGGCTTTGACAAGCGGGCTTTCCGTTGATTCAAGGATTGGATGAATCGTGAGGCGCTTGAGTCGCTCGACAAGGAAGCCCTGATCCATCTGGTTTTGAAGCAGGCGGAGACGATCGCTGCACTGACCCGGCACGTCGAGCGGCTGACGGCGCGGGTGGCGGAGTTGGAGGCCAAGCTTGGCCTGCCGCCGAAGACGCCGGACAATTCCAGCACGCCGCCCTCGCAAGGCCGCAAGCCGTCGGCCGACCAGGCGACGAGCGGGAAGGGTCAGCGCAAATCGCATCCCGGGACGCACCGTTCCCTGCATCCCGATCCGACGCGCAAGCGCGACATCCTGGCCGATCATTGCCGGCATTGCGGGACTGACGTGTCGGGCGTCGCGCAGACCCCGTTCCACGCCTACGACCACATCGAGCTTCCCGAGATCAAGCCCGACGTCACGCGCGTGACGCTGCACCGCGGGTTCTGTCCGTGCTGCGGGCGACCGTTCCGGGCCGAAGCGCCGGCCGGGCTGGAGCCCGGTTCGCCGTTCGGGCCAAACCTGCGGGCCTTCGCCATCTATCTGCGGTTCGTGCATGCGATCTCGTTCGAGCGGCTGGCGCGGCTGATGTCCGACCTCGTGGGCCTCGCGATCAGCGAAGGCGCCCTGGTCGCCATGCTGGCCGACAGCCGGCGCGCCTTCGCCCGGCAGGCCAGCCTGATCCGGGCCCGCCTGCTCGCCGGCAGCGTGCTGCAGTCGGACGAGACCAGCGTGCGGGTCGGCAAGAAGAACTGGTGGCTGTGGACTTTCCACCACGGCCAGGACTGCTGCTTCGTCATCCGCCCCAGCCGCGGCAAGGATGTGGTCGCCGAGTTCCTCGGCGACGTGCGCCCCGCCTTCTGGGTCTCCGATCGCTTCGGCGCGCAGATGGGCTGGGCCAGCGCCGACCACCAGGTCTGCCTCGCTCATCTCCTGCGCGACGCCCAGTACGCCACCGAGGCCGGCGACATCGCCTTCGCCCCGGGCCTGCGCAAGCTGCTGCAGAAGGCCTGCGCAATCGGCCGCCGCCGGCCGGCGCTCGCCAACGCCACCCTGCGGACCTACCGTTACAAGCTCGACGCCGAACTCGATGGGCTGCTCCGCATCATCCCGGCCCATGCCGCCGGCGACAAGCTGCAGCAGGCGATCGAGGGGTGTCGGCGCTTCTTGTTCACCTTCCTCGCCGACCGCGCCATCCCGCCCACCAACAACGGCTCCGAACAGGCGCTGCGGCCCTGCGTCGTCTTCCGCAAGATCACGAACTGCTTCCGGTCCGAATGGGCCGCGCACCTCTATGCCGACATCCGCTCCGTCATCGAAACCGCCCGCCGGCGAGCCATCGGCGTCCTTGACGCCATTCGGGCGACTCTGAACCGCTCGCCGCTTCTCGACATGCGGCCCCTATCAACAATCAGCCCAAAGGGGTGAGCAATTACATTCCAGAAACGGGTTGGAGAAAACGAAAAGGCAAGAAACGCATCCTGTCTGTACCGAAAATCAGATTCTGGAATAATGGTGCATCGACGCCGAGATCGCCCCGGCGGGGCTCGACTGGATCACGGCGTTGCGGGCGCCGGCGATCCGGGAACTTGCGGACGCCCCCCCACCCCAACCCCAAGCCCGCCGCAGCGCCGGGCCGGCTGCCAGAGCGCCCCTGCCGACCGTGCGTTGCTTGGCGTCACACGGGTGCACGTCGAGTTTAGCGAGAACTCGGCAATGTAGCTCGAAGGCGGCGGCCGGCTTTAATCGCTGGGTGAGGCATCTTGCGTTGGGCCTCGCGCGATGTCCTCGACCGCTCACTTTTCGCGTGCATTCCGCAAGCGCTACGGAATTTCGACGAGCAACGCCGCGGCTCAGCGGACAATGGAGGCAGTGGGTCAAGTCTTCCGAAGCCCGCTGCCGCAACCTCGGCAACGAGGCGAACGTGGGTAGACTGCCT
>DASUPI010000343.1:0-8138 GCA_036281135.1 Rhodoplanes sp.
GTGCCGCGACCGAAGACCTTGCTCGTTTTGCGCACCGCGATCATGCGCTTCATCCAGTTCAACATCGAGGAAATGCTGCGCGACTGCGCCTCGACATTGACCGCCTGATAGCCGTAGACCGGGTCCATGATCACCGGCAGATAGAGCTTCGCCGGGTCGCCGCGGGAGAAGCCTCCGTTGCGGTCGGAGGTCCACTGCATGGGCGTGCGCACGCCGTTGCGATCGCCCAGATAGATGTTGTCGCCCATCCCGATCTCGTCGCCGTAATAGAAAATCGGCGTGCCCGGGAGCGACAGCATGAGGCTTTTCATCAGCTCGATCTTGCGCCGGTCATTGTCCATGAGGGGCGCGAGCCGGCGGCGGATGCCGAGATTGATACGGGCGCGCGGGTCGGCCGCATAGGTCGACCAGAGATAGTCGCGCTCGGCGTCGGTCACCATTTCGAGCGTAAGCTCGTCGTGATTGCGCAAGAACAGCGCCCATTGGCAGTTCGGCGGAATGTCCGGCGTCTGCCGGAGGATATCCATGATCGGAAACCGGTCTTCCTGGGCGATCGCCATGTAGATGCGGGGCATCAGCGGAAAGTGATAGGCCATGTGGCACTCGTCGCCCTCGCCGAAATAGGCGCGCACGTCCTCCGGCCACTGGTTCGCTTCCGCAAGCAGGAAGGTGTTGGGCGCATAGGCGTCGATCTCCGCCCGCAACCGTTTGATCACCGCATGGGTCTCGGGCAGGTTTTCGTTATTGGTGCCCTCGCGTTCGCACAGATAGGGAATCGCGTCGAGGCGGAAGCCGTCGACGCCGAAATCGAGCCAGCGCCGCATGACCTGGACCATCGCCCAGAAGACGCGCGGATTGTCGTAGTTGAGATCGGGCTGGTGGGAGAAGAAGCGGTGCCAGAAATAGGCTTCCGCTTCCGGGTCCCAGGTCCAGTTCGATTTCTCGGTGTCGGTGAAGATGATCCGCGTATCGAGGTATTTCTGGTCGTTGTCGCTCCACACATACCAGTCGCGCGCGCTCGATCCCTTTTTGCTACGGCGCGCGCGCTTGAACCATGGATGCTGGTCGGAGGTGTGGTTGATCACGAGTTCGGTGATCACCCGCAGGCCGCGGCGCTTCGCTTCGCTCATGAAGCGGCGGAAATCCTTCATCGAGCCGAAGTCGGGATTGATGCGGCGATAGTCGGCGATGTCGTATCCGTCGTCGCGGCCCGGACTCGGGTAGAACGGCAAGAGCCACAGCGCCGTCACGCCGAGGTCCTGGAGATAGTCAAGCCGCTGGGTGAGCCCGTTGAAGTCGCCGATCCCGTCGTCGTTGCTATCGAAGAACGCCTTGACGTGCAGCTGGTAGATGATCGCGTCTTTGTACCAGAGCAGGTCGCTCGGCGTGTCCACTGCCGCGGGTGCGGCGATATCGGAAACAATGTTCATGGCGACGCTTCTGGTGAGGAGCAGATGAATTGCGGATGGGTTTTTAGACGTTGGCGGCCCATTCGGTCATGCTTTGCTCGCTGGTAAGGAGGGTGTGTCGACCGCTTTGACGCGGCGCCATCCGCCGAGGTTCGACCGGCCGATCGCCGCATCAAAGAGGATTCATAAGGGCCGACGCCTGGGAGCGCAACCGAGCACTCGGTTGCCGGAAGGCGACCGGCCGCCTCTCACGTTGCGGGCGCTTCGTCGTCTTTCACAGCATTAGCATGAATGATGGGGCTTAGCGCGCGTTTCACGCACCCCCCGGAATTTCCGCGTGATGCGGTCAAGGCAATCGTCTGGCGCGCTTGCGGCGAGCGGCTTATCACAATCAAGGTACTTCTCCTTCGGCTCTCTGTGCGGCGATCCGACGGCCCGAGCCGCTGGAAACGCCGTCGCCGGTGATCGCGCGCCGCGCTCGCGGCGCCCTCGATCCGCTTGGCTTGTCCTTCGCAGCAGGATCAGACATCAGGCGTGTTGACCAGAAGTTTGGCCAAAAATCGGCGCGCTCCGGCCTTCGGCTGCATCAAAAATTCCTCAAGCGGCGGCATAGCTTGTGCATCATGGCGGCCGGATGGCGGCCGCGGACGGGCAGACGGCATACGCGCAGAAAACCTATCGTTCCTCCGCAAGGTTCCGCGGAACGTTACAGGATCGCATCACGGACGGAACTCGATCATAGGAGACGGGGTTCTCGGAAGGCCGGGGCGGGCCTTCGTATCATCTAGGAGAACGTCTGTGGACATCGTCGTTGTGTCGAACCGCGTGGCTCGCACCAAAGTCGATGAGCCGATCACAGGCGGTCTCGCCGCAGCGTTGCTCCCCGCCGTCAAGGAATCGGGTGCGATCTGGGTCGGCGCGAGCGGGCGAACCCGCGAGGCGACCAACAAGGAGCCGTTCGCCGAGATCGAGGCCCTGGGCAAGGGCGCGCTCGCGACAGTCGAACTGCCGAAGGCGCATTACCGCGGCTATTATGAAGGATTCGCCAATTCGGTGCTGTGGCCCGTCCTGCACTCGCGCGCCGATCTGGTCCGAACGCATGCGCAAGACCATGCCTCCTATCGGGAGTCAATACGTTCATGGCCCGGGCGCTGACGCGCTTTTGCCGCGCGGAAACGGCGCTGTGGGTTCAAGATTATCACTTCCTACCGCTCGGGGCGGAGCTGCGCAAGCTGGGCGTCGCCCGGCCGATCGGGTTCTTCCTCCATACGCCGTTCCCCAATCGCGACATCATCGCCGGCGTCCCGCATCATCGCGAATCGAATTGCCCCTGCACGCAGGGGCAATTCGATTCGTTTATCGAAGCGATGCGCGCCTTCGACCTGATCGGTTTCCAGACCGCGGACTCGCAGCAGCATTTCGAGGATTATCTGCGGCACGAATTGCGGCTGCCGGTCAGCGGAGACGCCGTGCGCAGCGCGCGCGGCCTCACGCGGCTCGGGGTCTTTCCAATCGGCATCGACGTCGATTTGTTCGCGAGCCGGGCGAGCAAGGCCTCCGTGCGGCCGGAAGTGTCCCGGCTGCGGGCGAGCCTGCACAACGCCAAGCTCGTGATCGGCGTTGACCGGCTGGAATATTCGAAGGGGCTGGCCAATCGCGTGCGCGCCTTCGCCGAACTGTGCGAGACGCAGCCGTCCTTGCGACGCGCCGTTTCCCTTCTGCAGATCGCGGTGCCTTTTTGCCGGAGCTGCGCGGCAGCTCGAATCCGCCCTCCTCGTCAATCCGCACGATATGGCCGGGATGGCGCGGGCGCTCGGACAAGCGCTCGCGATGCCGCTCGATGAGCGGCGCGACCGGTGGGGGGCAATGATGAAAGTGTTGCGTGCGTCGTCGGTCCAGCTATGGTTCGCGGACTTTGTACGTGTCCTCGAAGGCGCGCGATCGCTTGTTCCGCTCGTTCCCGAGCTCCCGGCCACGGTGGCCGGCGCCGGCTCCGGGAGCGAAAGGCCCCTTGTCCGGTTCGAGCGCCTCTTCACCAAGGGTGGGTGACAAGTTCAGCTCATGGCGGACGAAGATCAACTCAGCCGCGAGGCGCAAGCCTTCGGCATCGAGACGACTTATATTGACGCACACGGAACCCATCGCGCGCCCGGAACGGATGCATTGCGCGAGATCGTGAACGTGCTTGCGAGCAACGCGAGAGCGGCGGGCGCGACCGAAGCTCCTTCGGTCCGGGTGGTGCGCAAAGGCCGCGGCAATCGTCTGGAGAATGCCTGTGGCGAGGGCGCCGCGTGGCGACTGGTCGAGGGCGATCACGAAGTCGCCCACGGCGCATGCGAGGACAGTTCGGTCACCTTGCCGACCAAACTGCGGGTCGGATCCTACCGGCTTGTTTTCGACCAGCCGGGAGCGAAGAGCGCGGGCGAGCCGGTCATTGTCGCGCCCGCGCAGTCGTACCAGCCCGCTATTTTCAATGACGGCCAGGGAGTCTGGGCGCTCGCCGTCCAGCTCTATTCGCTCCGGTCGCACCGCAACTGGGGGATCGGCGACTTCACCGACCTGAAGGACCTGGTGCGGATCGCAGCGCGTTTCGGCGCGTCCGGCATCGGTCTCAATCCGCTGCATGCGATCAGTCTCGACGACCCGTCGATGATCAGTCCCTACTCGCCGACGAGCCGGCTGTTTCTCAACCCGCTCTACATCGATGTGGAGGCGGTGCGCGAATTTCCCGGCCTCGCCGCGGCCGGGCTCGTCGACGAGGTCGCGCGGCTGCGCGCGACCGATCTCGTCGACTACAAGGCCGTCATCGCCGCCAAGCTCGCGGCGCTGCGGCTTGCCTACGATTTGTTCCGGGGGCGCGGAAGTGCGGAACGCCGCGAGGATTTTTCCGCTTTCAAGGCGGAACGGGCGCCCCTGATCGACGGCTTCGCCGCCTTCGCCACATTGCATAAGCGCTTCGGCCCGCCCTGGTGGGAGTGGCGGCAGGAGTGGCGCGTTCCGACCCCGGACAAGATCGCGGAGCTGTGGCGCAGCGAGCCGGTGGAGATGGACTTCCACGCGTTCATGCAATGGCTCGCCGATCGTCAGCTCAAGGCATGCTCCGATCTGGCGAAACGGCAGAAAATGCCGGTCGGCCTATACCTCGATGTCGCCGTCGGCGTCTCCGCGAATGGCGCCGATGTTTGGAGCAATCAGGGCGCCTATGTGCGCGAATTGTCGGCCGGCGCACCGCCGGATCTGTGGAACACCGCCGGGCAGGATTGGGGGCTCGCTTCCTTCCATCCGGGGGTGCTCGCGAGCACCGATTTCCGTCTGCTGCGCGAAACATTGCGCGCGGTCATGCACTATGCCGGCGCGATCCGGCTCGATCATGTGCTCGGCTTCAATCGGCTTTACATGATCCCGCGCGGCTACAAGCCGAACGAGGGCACCTATGTGCGTTTTCCCCTCGAAGCGATGCTCGCCGTGGTCGCGCAGGAGAGCCATGCGCAGCGCTGTATCGTCGTCGGTGAGGATCTCGGCACGGTGCCCGACGGCTTTCGCGAGCAGCTCGCCGATTGGAACGTGTGGTCCTATCGCGTGATGCTGTTCGAACGTGACCAGAACGGCGCGTTCCGGGAGCCGCGAACCTATCCGGTGCAAGCGCTGGTGTCGTTCGGCACGCACGATCTGCCGACCTTCCCCGGTTGGCTCTCGCGGCACGATCTCGCGGTCAAGCATGGCCTCGGCATCGATCCGGGCGAAAGCGACGCCGACCGCGAGGCCGCGCATCGGGCCATTGCGGAGGTGCTCGCGCGCGAATGCGGAGCGGAAAAGCCGTCAACGCTCGAAATGCTCCGCTTCCTCGCCCGCACGCCGAGCCGGCTGCTCGTGGTCGCAGCGGAGGACGTGTTCGACATGGCGGACCAGGTCAACGTTCCCGGCACCATCACCGAGCATCCGAACTGGCGCCGGCGTCTTCCCGTTCTCGTCGAGGACTTCGCGTCCGACGCGCGGCTGTCGGCGATCGCGGAGGTTCTGCGCAGCGAAGGCCGCGCCGTCTCGCCCGACCGGCCCTGAGTGGCGTCACGGCCCGCGACCCGCGGACCGCTCTTATTGCAGTCGCGTTTTTGCGTCATCCTCGTTGCAATCGAGCCTTCAACAGCGGCGGACAATTCCATGCCTGCGCAGAATCACCTTTTCCTGTGCCTGAGGGACAATTACGGCGTCCTCGTCCATGATCCGGCGACCGGAGCGACGGCCTCGATCGATGCGCCGGAGGCGGGCGCAGTCGACGCCGCGCTCGCCGAGCGCGGCTGGCGGCTGACCGATATTCTCGTCACCCATCATCACGGCGACCACACTGCCGGCATCGTCGAACTGAAGGAGCGCCATGGCTGCCGCGTCACCGGGCCGGCGCACGAAAGAAATCCGATCGCCGGTGTCGACGTGACCGTCAGCGAGGGCGAGATCGTGAAGGTCGGGTCGCTCGAGGCGCAGGTGATCGAGACGCCGGGGCACACCGCCGGCCACATCGCCTACTGGTTTCCTAAAGAAAAGGCCGCCTTTGTCGGCGATACGCTGTTCTCGATCGGTTGCGGCCGGCTATTCGAAGGCAGCGCCGAGACGATGTGGAACTCCCTCGTCAAGCTGCGCGCGCTTCCGGACGACACGCGGATCTATTGCGGTCACGAATACACGCAGTCGAATATCCGCTTCGCGCTTACCGTCGAACCGGACAACGAAGTATTGAAGCGACGCGCCGCGGACGTTGACCGGCTGCTCGCCGGCGGCCGGCCGACCGTACCGTCGGTCCTCGGCGAAGAGAAGCAGGCGAACCCGTTCCTCCGCGCCGACCTGCCGCAGGTGGCCGCCGCCGTGGGCCTCGCCGGCAAGCCCGCCGCGCAGGTATTCGGCGAGCTTCGGGAGCGGAAGAACTGGTCCTGACCGGCTCTCATGCGCGCGCCCATCCCGTTCGAGAAGCAGAAATCGGCGTCGCAACGCGATGCCGAGATTCCGATCGGCTGCATCGTGCTCGGCTTGACGCTTGTCATCGGGCTCGCCACGGCGGGCGACTACGGCATCACCATCGACGAGTTCAACACCGAGGATTACGGACCGAACGCGCTCGCCTGGTATCTGAGCGGCTTCACCGATCGCTCGCAGTTCGCCTTCGAAGAGATGGCGATGTACGGGCCGTGGGCGCAGATGCTGATTTCGGCGGTGCAGTCGCTGGGGCTTGCGAGCGCGCTCACTGTGCGGCACGCGGTCACCTTCGTGATCGGCCTTGCGGGCATCGCCGCGTTGCTCCCGCTGGGCCGGCTCGTCGCCGGCAAATGGGCGGGACTGACCGCCGTCGTGCTGTGTCTGATCACCGGGTACCTATACGGCCTGCTGTTCTTTGCGCCGATCGACACGCCGTTTCTCGCCGCCATGTGCTGGTCGACCCTCGCCATTGTGTGGATGGCACGGCGCGAGGCGCCGTCGTGGCGCGCCACCATCGTGACGGGCCTTGCCATCGGGTTGGCGCTCGGCATCCGCACCGGCGGCGTGATCGCCTTGGCCTATCTGTTCGGCGCGCTTGCGCTCGCCGCGCTCGAACTCGTGCTTCGCCAAGGGCGAAGGGCCGCTCCGTCGTTGCTGCAGATCGCGCTGCGCTTCGCAAGCGTGGTGGCCATCGCTTGCCTCGTCGCCTTCGCGCTGTGGCCCTGGCTGCAGATCGGCAATCCGCTGGCCCAGTTTGCCAAGGCCTACACGCATTTCGCCAAGATCCAGCTGGTGATGGACTTTCCCTCCTGGGGACGCGATCTCTCCACCACCGCATTGCCGTGGCACTACATCGCCGAACAATTGCTCGCGCGCTTGCCCGAGCTGTTCATTGTCTTGCTGCTCGGCGCTTTCGGCGCCGGTTTGACAAATTTCGTCAACCTGGTCCGCAAGTCGGCGGCGCGCTACGCCCGAGCCGGCATCGCCGGCCTGAAGGCCCCAATCCTGTGGCTTGCCCGTTCGCGCGGCCTGCTGGTGGTCGTGATCGCCGCTATTGCGCCGGGTGCGATCATCGTCCTCACGCGCATGTCGCATTACGACGGGGTCCGACACGTGCTGTTCACGATCCCGATGCTGGCTATCCTGGCCGGCTGGGGACTGAAGCAGATCGCGCCGCTGATCATGCGGTTCCCAAGAACCGCGGCCGCCTTGGCGGGGGCGCAGCTCGCTTATTCGATCGCGGTGATGGCGATGCTGCATCCGCTCGAATATGTCGCGACCAATGCCTTCGCCGGCGGAGCTTGGCGGTCCCACGGGCGATTCGAGCTGGACTTCTGGTCGGCGGCCGGAACCGAAGCCGTGCGCCAGTTGGAGCAGAAACTGAAAAACGACCCGACGCTCACCGCGGCCGGGCCGCCGCGGGTCATCACCTGCATTCCCTGGCGCGAGCACGACATGGGCAGGGTTTATCCGCCGGGTTGGATCGTCGAGACCGATCCGAGCAAGGCGCAATTCCTCATCGAGACCGAACGCTATCGCTGCGCGCAAGGGCGCGACGCCGCGCTGATTGACGAAGTGAGGCGGCTCGGACAGGCTTTCGCATGGACCTACGCCGCCCGACCGCGCTGAGCGCCGCCGACGTCATCCGCCACCTTCAGCTGCAGCCGCATCCCGAGGGCGGCCATTTCCGCGAGACATTTCGCGATCGTGCGCGAGACGATGGACGCGCGCACTCGACGGCGATCTATTTTCTGCTCGCGCGCG
>DASUPI010000344.1:0-3649 GCA_036281135.1 Rhodoplanes sp.
GAAACGGAAATCACGAAGACGGGCGAGGTCGTGGTCGAGGGGCATGTGATCGGCCGGCTCGACGGCTTCCGCTTCGCGCCCGACGCCACTTCGGGCGGTTCCGACACCAAGGCGCTCTCGGCGGCCGCGCAACGCGCGCTCGCCGGCGAGATCGAAGCGCGCGCGACGCGTCTGTCGCACGCGCCCGATTCGCAATTCGTGCTCGCCTCGAACGGACTTATCCGCTGGATGGGCGAGCCGGTGGCGAAGCTTCTGGCCGGCGAAAACATAATGCGCCCGCGGGTGCGCATCCTCGCCGACGAACACCTCACCGGCGCGGCGCAGGAGCATGTGCAGACGCGGCTCGATCTATGGACGCGCACGCATGTCGAACGGGTGCTGGCGCCGCTGTTCGTGCTCGGCGCTGCCGACGACGTCACCGGCATTGCGCGCGGCATCGCCTTCCAGATCGTCGAGGCGCTCGGCGTGCTCGAACGCCATCGGGTCGCCGACGACGTCAAAGCGCTCGATCAGGCGCAGCGCGCGACCTTGCGGAAGCACGGCGTCCGGTTTGGCGCCTACCACATCTATGTTCCGGCGCTGCTCAAGCCTGCTCCCCGCGCCTTGGCGGCGGAGCTGTGGGTGCTCAAGCACGGCGAAGTGGAAACCGCAGGGCTCGACGATCTGCAACGCCTGGCGTCAAGCGGGCGCACCTCGTTTCCGGTCGACAAGAGCATTTCCCGGGCGCTCTATCGCACCATCGGCTATCGCGCCTGCGGCGAACGCGCGGTGCGGGTCGACATTCTCGAACGGCTGGCCGACCTCATCCGGCCCGCGCTGAGCTGGCGGCCGGAATCTCCGGGCAACAAGCCCGCTGGCGCATTCGACGGGACGGGCTTCACGGTCACGCAGGCGATGACCTCCCTGACCGGCTCGTCGGGTGAGGACTTTGCCTCGATCATGCGCGCGCTCGGATATCGGATGGAAAAGCGGCCGAAGCCGCCGGCCGAGGTCGCCGCCCCGCCCGAAGCAGAGGCGTCGGCGTCGCCTGACGTCGCCGCGGAAGCCGCCGACGCGGAAGCGGCCGGCTCGATTGCTCCGGATGCCGACATCCTCGCCGCAGACGTCGAAGGCGATGACGGCGCGCAGCCCGCCGCCGACCCCGCCGCGTCCGCGGCCCACTCCGATCCGTGCTCGGTCGAGGAAACGCCCGACAGCGCGCCGGAGCCCGCCGCCGAGCTTGCTCTGCTCGCACAGGATGAGGGCAACTCGTCATCGCCGGAGCCTGCCATCGCGTCCGCGGAGGCGAGCGCGCCGGCCGCGGACATTTCGTCGGCGGAACCCGATGGGCCTGAACTCGCCGCATCGGAGATCTCCGAGCCCGAGCTTACGCCGGCGCCTGAGCTTGCCGCATCGGAGACTTCCGAGGCCGAGCCGGCCGAATCGGAACCTGCGAATGCGGAATCGCCCATTGCGGACACCGGCGCCGACGCGGCGGCTGATTCTGCGGCGGCAACGCCGGTCGATGAGCCGCAGTTCATTGAGATATGGCGTCCGACGCGTCACGACGAGCGCCGCGGCGCCAAGCGGCACCAGCGCCAGGGGCGGCGGCCGCCCGCCAAGACCCCGGCGCAGGCAGCCTCCGGCGAGACGCCCCCGCCGCCTGCCGATCCTGCGCAAGCCGCTGCCGAGCCCAAGCCCGATCGGCCTCAGCATCGAAGCCGCCAGAACCGCGGTCAGGACCGATCGAGCCGGACCGATCGCCCCGACGGACCGCGGCACGAAGCCGGAAAACGCGACGAGAAGCCGCGTCCGCGTTTCCGCGAACAAAGGCGCGAGTGGCAGGACAAGGCTCCCGATCCGAACTCGCCCTTCGCCAAGCTTGCCGCGTTGAAGGCGCAACTTGAAGCGAACGCCAAGGAACGGCGCTGAGCCGCATCTCCGCTTGGCGATCGACCGGCAGCGAATCGACAAATGGCTGTGGCACGCGCGACTTACCCGGACCCGCAGCGCCGCCGCGGCGCTCGCCGCCTCCGGACATGTCCGGCTCAATGGCGCGCGGGTCGACGCGCCGAGTCGAAATGTCAAGTTAGGCGATGTGATTACAGTGGCCCTCGACACGCGCGTGCGGGTGCTCAAGGTGCTCGGTTTCGCATTGCGGCGAGGTCCGGCGGAGGCCGCGCGCGTCCTTTATGAGGAGCAGCCTCTTTCCCCCACGGCCGCGAATCAATCCCCAGCGGAACTCGGCCCGGCAAGTCCGGGCCGCCCAACCAAACGCGATCGGCGCAAGATCGACCGTTTCACCGGCGGCGACGGAGCCTGAAGTCGGCGAAAGGGCGGCCGTCGCCCCCAACCCGACTGCGGCACTTTGTTGCGAAGCGATCAGCGATGCGCTAGGCACCCCTGCAGCAATTGGGCCGTTCGCCGGGCCGGAGTCTCGCATGACCTATGTCGTCACCGAAAACTGCATTAAGTGCAAATATATGGACTGCGTCGAGGTGTGTCCGGTCGACTGTTTCTATGAAGGCGAAAACATGCTCGTCATCCATCCGGACGAGTGCATCGATTGCGGCGTGTGTGAGCCCGAGTGCCCGGCTGAGGCCATAAAGCCCGATACCGAGCCCGGCCTCGAAGAATGGCTCAAGCTCAACACCGAATATGCGAAAGCCTGGCCGAATATAACGGTCAAGCGAGAGCAGCCGCCCGACGCGAAGGAATGGGACGGAGTCAAGGACAAGTTACAACACTTTTCCCCCAAGCCGGGCGCCGGCGACTGAGCCGCTAGCTCGCAGCCGCGAGCGCGGGATTCTCACGAAAAATTAATACGGTTGCACCCATTGCGGCTGATTTTACCGCGCCGCGAGGCTTGGAATTTTCGTTGGGATGTGATACATAAGAGACACACTAATGAAGCCCGCTCCGTCGCGCTCCCGCCCGGGAGCATATTTTTTCGGGGCGTTTCTGAGCAACCGCCAGACATGGAGGCGTGACTTTCCGCGGGAGAGCACGCAAGGACAGTGGCAGCAAAAACGCGTCATAAGTCGAAGCCCAAGAAGATTGCATCCAAAGCGCCTTCGGTCGGTCGTCGGAGAACCGCAAAAGCGACGCGTGCGCGGCGTGGCGCGGTTGTTGGCAAGGCGGCCGCCCGTGTGACGAAACCCGCGACTCGGCGCACGAAGTCGCCGTCTCGCTCGACCAAGTCTCCGGTTCGGGCCGCCAAAGCAGCTACGAAACCCTCGAAAACTGCAGTCCGCCCCCGGCCGGAACAACACGGGCTTGGTCCGGAGAGCGAAGGAGCAACTCACGGAATGATCAACAAAAAGACGACCCAACGGCAAGGCTTTAAGACCGGCGAGTTCATTGTCTATCCGGCGCATGGCGTCGGACAGATTTTGACGATCGAAGAACAGGAGGTCGCAGGACACAAGCTCGAGCTGTTCGTCATCAATTTCGTCAAGGACAAGATGACGTTGCGGGTGCCGACGGCCAAGATCACGGTGGTCGGAATGCGCAAGCTCGCCGAACCGCCCATCGTCAAGCGGGCGCTCGAAACCCTCAAGGGCCGGGCCCGGATCAAGCGGACCATGTGGTCGCGGCGGGCGCAGGAATACGAGGCGAAGATCAATTCGGGCAATATCGTCGCGATCGCCGAGGTCGTGCGCGACCTCTA
>DASUPI010000345.1:0-6503 GCA_036281135.1 Rhodoplanes sp.
GCCTTCGATCGGCGGCTGCGCCAGGCGCGCGAACGGGTTCGAGGTGAGCAGGATGAACAGATAGAACGCGATCGCGATCAACGACTGCGCGGCGAGCACGCTCGCCTGCAAGGCGGCCGGGATGTTCCGGCCGAACACAGCGAGCAGCGCGCCGAAGAAAGCGAGGATGAGAACCCACAGGAGCATCGAGCCCTCGTGGTTTCCCCAGACGCTCGTGAATTTGTAGACGAGCGGCATTGCGGAGTGCGAGTTCTGGGCGACATTCTCGACCGTGAAATCGGAGGTCACGTAAGCGGCGGTCAGGGCCGCAAACGACGCCGCCACGCAGGCGAACTGCGCCACAGCCGTCGATCTCCCGATATCCATCAGTGCGTCGTCGCCGGTGCGTACGCCGATCAGCGGCACGCTCGCTTGGGCGAGCGCAATCGCAAGCGCAAGGACGAGCGCGTAGTGGCCGAGTTCGGGAATCACCGCGCTGCTCCCGCGGCCGCGCCCGCCGCGCCGGGCGTTTGCGGCTTGTTGGCGTAATCGCTCTGCCAGTGCCCCTGCTTCTTCAGCGCGTCGGCGACTTCGCGCGGCATGTAGTTCTCGTCATGCTTGGCGAGCACGCCGTCGGCCTTGAACAGGCCCGGGCGCTCGATCACGCCCTCGGCAATGACGCCCTGGCCTTCACGAAACAGATCGGGCAGCACGCCGGTATAGGCGACGGCGATCGCCTTGTTGCCGTCGGTCACCTCGAAGCGGACTGCGAGGTTTTCGCCCTTCACCACCGTCCCCGGCGCGACCAGGCCGCCGATGCGAAGGCGCGTGCCGGGCTGAATGCTTTTTTCGGCGAGCTCGGTCGGGGAATGGAAAAAGACGATCGAATCGTTGAGGGCGTAAAGCACGAGCCCGACCGCCGCGGCGAGCACCGCGAGCGAGCCGGCGATCAGGGCGAACCGGCGCTGCTTACGGGTCATACGTCGCACTCGCCAATCGTCATCCCTCGACCCCCAGCGCCTTCACGCCAGTATCGAGGCGCTGCAGCTTGTCGGCATCGTCGGCCAGCGCGCGTCGGGCGTCGGTTGCCGCCGCCCGCGCCTTGTCGCGCTCCCCAAGCACCAGATAGGAGCGCACCAGCCGCAGCCAAGACTCGACGTCGGAGCCGTTCTCGGCGAGGCGGGCGGCCAACCGCTCGACCATGCCGCGCGCCATGTCGCGCTGCTCGGTCGTCAATTCGGCGGACTTATTAGGCGCAGCCTCGGTGTCGACGGACGCGGCGGGAGCGGTCTCGGCGGCAGGCTCGCCGAGCGCTGCGATCGCTTCGCGCACGAACGAAACCCAGGGCGCGCCTTCTGGCGCTCGTGCGACCATGCCTTCCCAGATGCGGCGGGCTTCCTCGCGCTGGCCCGCCTGCTTGGCGGCAAGGCCGATATAGAGCGTCGCGGTCAGGTTTTCGCGCTCAAGTTCGAGCGCGCGCTCGAACTCCGTCTTGGCTGCGGGTGTGACGATCCCGCCGCCCGCCGCCACCAGCGCCTCTCCCAGCGCGGAGACCCGCTCGGCGGTCGCGCCGAGCAGGCGGATCGCGTTGCTGCGCGCCTTTACCGCTTCGTCGTAGCGCTCCAATCGCATATAGGCGGGGGCGAGCACCTCCCAACCGCGCGCGTCATCCGGATTGCGATCGAGATGCGCCTCGACTTGCAGGATCAAAGCCGCCAGCGTCGTGACGTCGTTGGTCACGACGGGAGCGCCCCCGCGGGCGAGGCGGGCCGCGAGCGGCTGCCCCGGCAGCTCCGGGGAGCCGAGCGCGAGATATGCTGCGATTGCGCCGAGCGGCAGGGCGATCAGCGCCGCGATGGAGGCAATCCGCCACGGACGCGCGGCCGCGCGGGCCTCCGGCTTGTCCGGGTGCGCTGTCGCCGCCGTATCGGCGCGCTCCGCCGCCGCGATCAGCCGGCGCGATATCTCGATGCGAGCCGCTTCTGCTTCCTTTGGTGCGATCGCGCCGCGCGCGAGATCGCGATCGATCTCCGCAAGCTGGTCGCGATAGACGGCCATGTCGCCCGCGGCGGCAGGCGGAGGACCACGCCTGAACAGCGGGCTGACGACGATGAGCATCGCCGCAGCGGTCATCAGCCCCAAAGCCAACCAAAACGTCATTAGGCGAATCTCGGCCTGCGAAGCGCCCTTGGCCCCCGGCGACAGACCATGGCCAGCCCCATTCTGGCTTTAACAAATATCAAAATCCGAGCAGCGTGGCGCGTCCAGTTTCACAAATGCCATACCCGGCGCGAGGCCGGGCATGGCAGCGAAGATCAGGTCACGCGCCGCCTTCCCGGCGACCGGGAATGGGGTCAGCGTGTCTGCTGAATGGCCGACAGCAACCAGGCTCCATTGTGAGCGCGGCGGAAAGTCCACACCTCGGTGACCGCCTTCGGTTCATCGCTTCCGCCGACCAGACGGCCGCTGGAGCGATCGACGGTGCGGTCGACCAGCGAATAGCGCATGGCCACCGTGGCGTATTCCGCGTCGCCCTCGCGCCAAGCCTCGGCCAGGTCGCCCTGATCGAGCTTCACGTCGGACACCTTGTTCACCACCCCGCGGCTCGCATTTTGCGCGAGTTCCTCGGAGAAATAGGACAGCATTTCCGGCGTCACCCGTGCGCGCAGCGCATTCAGGTCCTCGGCGCTGTACGCCGCCTGGATTTCACCGAGCAGCCGCTCGAAGGCCTGGTAATCCGCAGGCCCGATCTCGACCGGCTGCAAGCCGCCCGCGGACGCCGCCGGCCAGCCAGAGGCCGCGCCGCCGCCGCCGAGCGAGCCGAGGCCGGACCGGTTCAGGCCGAAATCGCGCAGCGGGGGACCGCCAGCCATGGCAGGCTGACGCCGCCTGCCCTGCCACATCCGGAACAGCAGCACGCCGACGAGGGCGACCAGGCCGATCTGCAGAAGGAGGCCGAGAACCGAGGCGAAGCCGGCAAGACCGCCGAATAGGCCATGGCCGAACAGAAGGCCGAGCAGCCCGGCGCCAAGGAAGCCCGCCGCCAGCCCGCCGAGCAGACCGCCGCCGAACAGGCCGGGACGATTGAACGTGCCGCCCATCCCGGGCGTGGGGCGCGTCTGAGCGCCCGGCTGAATGACGGAGCGCTCCATCGGCGCAGTCGCGCCGGGCGCGGTCCGCGTGCTGGGCGGCGCGCTGAAGGTTCGCGAGCCGCGGCTGCCGAAGCTCGATCCGCCGCCGACACGGGCATCGGCGTAATCGGCCGCGCCGAGCGCCAGTCCCGACACTAGGGCAAGCCTCGCCAGCAGGGGACGCAGATGAAAACGAAGCATGATTGACCTCCCGCGCCCTTGGAAAAGGGCGAACGTCTCTGTCCCTTATATCGGTTTGCCGGCGGCGAATGGAAACGCGTTGAGATGCCGCAACCTGGCCATGCCGATCGCCCCGTCGCCGGATCAAATTTCCTTTTTCCCCGAGCGGCTTACGCCGCAGGCGCTCAGCGCCTTCCTGGACCGATCGCCTGTCTTGCTTCGCGCCAATCCACCTCGGCCGCCGCAACGTCCGGTTTATCCTCGGCGTCGTAAGCGGATTGCTGGTCGAGCGATTGATCCTGGCCCTTGCGCAAATCGCCGGCCTTTGCCGTCTTGGCCTCCGCGGCGCCGGGCCTCGCGGGCTCCGGCTTGGCGAGCCGCAGGCGTTCGCGACGCTGCGCCCGCGTGGCCTCGATCTCCTCGTGCCAATTGCGGACAAAGAAATTCGCCTGGGCGAACACGCGACCGAGCCGGCCGCCCGCCCAGACGAGATCATAGGGCAGGAACTGGCGCCAGCTATCGTCGTTATCCGCGATCCCCCGGGCGATCAGATTCCCGGCAATGGCGCTCGTATTGATGCCGTGGCCGGCAAATGCGCTCGCAACCCACAGACCGGGTGAGACCTCCCCGATCTGTGGCATCCGATGCACCGCGAAGCCCATCGTTCCCGACCATGCGTAGGCGATCGTGACCTCGCCGAGCTGCGGATAAGTGCGCGCGATGGCTGCCTTGAATGTATCGCCGACGCGGCGGGGATCGCGCGCGAACGGACCGCCTCCGCCCGCCCACATCAGGCGGTCGTTATCCACGATGCGATAACGATAGTTGGCAAAGCGGGAGTCGCTGACCGCTCCGGTATAGGCGATCGCTTCCGAGAGGCGCTCGCCGAGCGGTTCGGTCACCGCAACATAGCTCGTGACCGGAAGGAGTGTCTCGGCGAGCCGCGGCATCACGTCCCCGATATGCGTATTGCCGGCGAGCACCACGTGGCTCGCGCGCACCAGCGCCGACGGCGTCAGCACGCGCTTGCGCACGCCAGCCGGATCGATCTCCATGGCCTGCGTGCGTTCGAAAATCCGCACGCCGGCCTCCTCGGCGGCGCGGGCGAGCCCAAGCGCATAGTTGAGCGGGTGTATGTGGAAGGCGCGGGGATAGTGGATGGCGTGAAAATAGCGTTCGCTGCGCAAGACGTCGCGGACACGCTCGGTCGGCCAGCCTTCCACCGAGGCGCCGAACTCCTGCCCGAGCAGGCCGACCAGCGCGATCATCTCGTCTCCGGTGTCGACCTTGGAGACGTCGAGCCAGCCGCGGCGCGGCTGCACCTCGGGCATGTCGCACTCGTCGATGGTCGTGCGGACATATTCCAGTCCGGCTTCCGCCAGCGCCCAGAGCGTCTTCGCCTGATCGAGCCCGACCCGTTCGACGATCTTTTGGATGTCGGCGGCAAAGCCGGGGAGGACGAAGCCGCAATTGCGTCCGGAGGCGTTCCAGGCGACGCGCTTCGCCTCGAGCACCACGACCGACCAGCCGAGCCGGGCGATTTCACGGGCGGCGGTCAGGCCGGCAAGCCCGCCGCCGATCACGCAGACATCGACGTCGAGATCGGCCCCGAGCGGCGGCCGCTCAGGCGCGGCGACCGCCGTCGCGGCGTACCAGCTCCGCCCATAGTCTTCCGCCGCTCCGTCCTGCATCCGACCTCGCTCAATCGATCCGGGTGTTGCTCGCTACTAACGCCTAATTGGCGCTTTTTTCCAGCCGAGCGGTCCGGCGGCTAGCCTTCGCCCGCTCCGTGGGAGGCCGAAGGGGCCGGCCGCTGCTCGAACTCCGCGGCGCGCACCTGGTGAGCGATCTGGTCGAGCACGGCGTTCACCATGCCGGTTTCGTCGCGATCGACGAAGGCGCTTGCGACATCGACATATTCCGAGATCACCACGCGGGCGGGGATGTCGTGGCGCTTGTCGAGTTCGTAAGCGCCGGCGCGCAGCACCGAGCGCAGGATCGCCTCGACCCGTTTCAGGGGCCAGCCGGCGGCGAGCACATGGTCGACAAGCGGATCGAGCCGCCGCTGTTCGCCGACGACCCCGGTCACGATATCGCGAAAAAAGCCGGCTTCCGCCGGCAGATACTGCTCGCCTTCGATCTCGTGGCCGATCCAGTGGCGCTCGAAATCGGCCAGGATGTCCTGCAGCGGCGTCCCGGCGATATCCATCTGGTACAGCGCTTGCACCGCCGCAAGCCGCGCCGCGCCGCGCCGATTTGCTTTGCGCGGCGACTTGGCGGGACCGGTCACGGCTCGCCCCGGGGATTCTGCAAATGGCGCTTCACGTGGACGAGCGCGAGCGCGGCGGTCGCGGCGACGCCGCCTTTGTCTCCCTCATCGGGATCGGCGCGCACTTTCGCCTGCGCCGGCGTGTCGACGGTGAGGATGCCGTTGCCGATCGGCACCCGGTGCCGCACGGCGAGATCCATCAAAGCGCGCGCAGACTCCCCGGCCACGATCTCGTAATGACTGGTCTCGCCGCGAATGACGCAGCCGAGCGCGACGATCGCGTCATAGGGCATGCGCCGCGCATGTATCGGCGCGTCGAACGCCATGGCGACCGCCTGCGCGACTTCCAGCGCGCCCGGCACCGTGACGATGTCCCATTCGACTTGCGCCGCGTCGAGCACGCGCCGTGCGCCTTCGAGCAGCGCATCGGCGATGTTGCCGTAATAGCGTCCCTCGACGACGAGCACGCGCGCGCCCGGCAGCGGCTCGAGATTGACGTGAAACGAGGTGCGTGGTCCGGCCATGTGTTTCCCTGCGCGCCGCCGTGAGTAGCAAGCCGATCAGGCGCGGCGCAAGCCGGTTCTCGGCGCGTGCAGGCGGATTGCGCTCGCGCTGTTTATGTGCGGCATGATCCGGACGCGGCGTCCACGCCGCGGAGTTGCTCTACCGGGCCTCGATCAGGCGAGCGGCGTAGCGCGCCATGAGATCGACTTCAAGGTTGACGCGACCGCCGCGCGCAAGCGCGCCGAATGTCGTCACCGCGAGCGTATGCGGGATGATCAGCACCGTGAACGCGTCACCGACGACCTCGTTCACGGTCAGCGAGACGCCATCGAGCGCGACCGAGCCTTTGGCTGCGATGAAACGGGACAGCTGTGCCGGCGCTCGGAACGTAAATCGCGCGGTCTCGGAGAGATCCTCGCGCGCCGCCACCTCGGCGAGCC
>DASUPI010000346.1:0-2498 GCA_036281135.1 Rhodoplanes sp.
ATTGCCTGTTCGTCACCGCCGGCATTCACGCAACCGAGCTGGGCGGGCGCGAGGCGATCGACCACGGGGCGCTCGCCGATATTTTCGGCGAAGCGGGCGTGCTGCCGAAGGCCGTGACCCGGCATCTGGTCTGGTGATCGGCCGCCGGCGTCGCTTGGATCGGCCAATGCCGGGCGTTGTTGGACGCCCGCTAATCGGCGAACACGGCCTGGATCGTCTGCCGGAGCGTCCGCGCGTTGAACGGCTTGAGGAGATAATCGTCGACGCCCGCGCTCTTTGCCGCGATCACGTTCTCGGTCTTGGTTTCCGGCGTCACCATGATGAACGGGGTCTTGGACAGACCGGGATCGGCGCGAAGTTTTTTCAGCAGCTCGTGCCCGGTCATCGGCTTCATGCTCCAATCGGAGATGACGAGGCCGTATTTCCTGTCGCGCATCTTGGCGAGCGCAGCCGAACCGTCCGCGGCCTCGTCGACATCCTCGAAACCGATCTGTTTCAGCAAGTTGCGAAGAATGCAGATCATCGCGCCGTAGTCGTCGACGACGAGCACCGGCATTGAGAGGTCCACTGCCATCTCCAGCTCCATTGCGCTTTTTGCCCGGGGGCGCGCATGGCGCCGTTTTGTTAATGTCGGCGCGAGTGGACAGGTTCCACCGCCCGAGTTACACCCAGGCTCTCCCAAACTGGCTGCACCCTAGCAGTGCCTTTTTAACATTTGGTTAATCTCAGGCAGATGCGAGGATCGGGCGCGCCGTCTTCGCTGGGCTGACCCTAGGTGAACCGCGTGATCACCGCATGAACGATCATCTTTCGTCGCCGGCTGCGCCCTTCGTCGTCGTCCACGACGCGCTCGCCACGGCCGCGCCCGCGAACGGCGCGTTAAACGGCGCGGTGCTCGCCCTCGGTAATTTCGAAGGCGTCCATCGCGGGCACCACGCCGTGATCGACGCCGCTCTCGCGGGGGCGCGCGCCCTGCGACGGCCCGCCGCGGCCATGACCTTCGAGCCGCATCCGCGCGCCTTCTTCAATCCCGACGCACGCGTCTTCCGGCTGACCGATGTCGCGACAAAGCTGCGGCTGCTTGCATCGACCGGCCTGAATGGGGCGATCGTGATGCGCTTCGATGCGGCGCTCGCCGCGCTCACCGCCGAGGCGTTCATCGCGCAGGTCCTGGTCGAGCGCTATGCCGTCGCAGGCGTCGCGGTCGGCTACGATTTCCACTTTGGCAAGGGGCGCGGCGGCACGCCCGATTTCCTCGTGTTGGAAGGACGCAGGCTTGGCTTCGCGGTGGACATCGTGCCAGCCTTTCGCGACGGATCGCAGCGCGTCTCCTCCGGGGCGATCCGCGACGCGCTGACACAAGGCGATGTCGGGCTGGCGGCGCGCCTGCTCGGCTATCCCTGGTTCGTCACGGGCGTGGTGGAGCACGGCGACCGGCGCGGGCGCGAGCTCGGCTTTCCGACCGCCAATATCCGGCTCGACCCGCAATGCGGGCTGCGCCATGGCGTCTATGCCGTGCGGGTCGGCGTCGGCGACAAGCGCTATGACGGCGTCGCCAATTTCGGCCGCCGCCCGATGTTCGACACCGGCGTCGTGCTCCTGGAAGCATTTCTGTTCGACTTTGCCGGCGATCTCTACGGGAAGACCCTGGACGTCGCCTTCATCGCCTGGATCAGGCCGGAGCTGAAATTCGATACGGTCGGGGAGTTGGTGCGGCGCATGGAAGAGGACGCCGGCATCGCCCGCGCGGCCCTGGCGCAGGCGGGGGACGCCTTTCCGCCGGTGGCCCCCTTGAGCGTCAGGGCAGTGGCTTAGCGCTTGCTCCGCTCGGGTTGACCGCAGCACCGCTCATTCCCGCCGAAGCGGGAATCCTGGTTTTCTGCCTGGGTCCCCGCCTGCGGGGACGAGCGGACACCCACGCTAAACTTCGCCGAACTTGGCCGACGCAGCCCTTCCCGCGCTTCGCGCCGCTTGTTAGAACGCCGCGCATGAACGAGACCGTGAAAAAATCCGCCCGCGACTATTCCAAGACGCTGTTTCTGCCCAAGACCGACTTCCCCATGCGGGCCGGTCTGCCGCAGAAGGAGCCGGACATTCTCGCGCGCTGGCAGAGGCTTGGCCTCTACCGCCGGCTGCGCGAAGCGGCCAAGGGGCGCGACCGCTTCATCCTGCATGACGGCCCGCCTTACGCGAACGGCCACATCCATATCGGCACCGCGCTCAACAAGGTGCTCAAGGACCTGGTCACCCGCAGCCAGCAGATGCTCGGCTTCGATTCGAACTACGTGCCGGGCTGGGACTGCCACGGCCTGCCGATCGAGTGGAAGATCGAGGAGGAGAATTACCGCGCGAAGGGAAAGGCGAAGCCCGATTTCTCGAACCCGGCGGAGATGATCGCCTTCCGCCAGGAATGCCGCGCCTATGCCGAACACTGGCTCAATGTGCAGCGCGAGGAATTCAAGCGGCTCGGCGTGGTGGGCGACTGGGACCATCCCTAC
>DASUPI010000347.1:0-8318 GCA_036281135.1 Rhodoplanes sp.
TCTTTCTGCTACTGGTTTGCAGTATCTCGATGGCCAGCAGCAGTCTCCAGGTTCGCGGCGAGTCGGTCGATGATTGCCGCGACATCGGCTCCGATGTCCGCCGCCGCGACTTCCATCACGCGGTAACCCCGTTCGGCGAGCCATGCGCGTCGTGCCGCCCGCGCTTTCCCCATTTCGACGTTTTCCCCGGCCGGAACGATCTCGATCACGGTGCGCAACGGAAATGAGACGAGGTCGGCGATGTGCGGGCCAATCGGGACCTGACGCTTGAAGCCCTTGCCGGCGAAGCGGCGGTCGTTCACCAGCGCGTCCCATAACAATCGTTCGGCGTCGGTCGGATTACGGCGCAGGAGCCGCGACAGGCCGCGCACCGGTCCGCGTTCGGAGGGAACGCGGCCGGCCGCGTGCTCGGCGATGAGCTCGCGCAGCCTGAGCGCCTCGTCGCTGTCGAGCACGCCGCCGCGCGCGGGTCCCTTGCGGCCTTCCGCGATCGCCATGATCACGCCGTGCAGCGTCTGGATGTCCTGCTGGGTCGGCTGCATGCGCGCGAAGATGTTGCGCAGATTGATCTGCATGGTCTCGCGCTTCTCCGCCGGTCGGAAGAACTCGACGCGCTCGAGCTCGCGTTCGAGCGTCGCGAAGAACGCGAGCAACTGCTCCTTCGGGGCGGTGCGCGATTTTTCCGGCATGGCGAAGGGCGGCGCGCCGTCCGAGGCGAATTTGAACCATTCGTAGGAGACGAGCGCGACCGCCTGCGCAAGATTGAGGGAGGCGAAGGCGGGATTCACCGGGAAGGTGACGATGCAGTCGGCAAGGCCGACCTCATCATTCTCCAGGCCGTTGCGCTCGCGCCCGAACACGATCGCCGCGGTCTCGCCCGAGGCGATGCGCGAGGCGAGCCGCCGAGCGCATTCCTCCGGCGAGACGACCGGCTTCGCCTGATCATGCGCGCGCGCCGTGGCGGCGGCGACGAAGCTGCAATCGGCGATCGCGGCGGCAAGCGTGTCGAACAGCTCCGCGCCGTCGAGCACGCGGTCGGCGCCGGCCGCCATCATGCGCGCCTTGGGATTGGGCCATCCCTGCTTCGGATTGACGATGCGCAGGCGCGACAGCCCGAAATTCGCCATCACGCGCGCCGCCGCGCCGATATTCTCGCCGAGCTGCGGCTCGACCAGGATCACGACCGGTCCGGGCGCGGCCACCCAGGTCTTGGTCTTGTCAGTTCCGGCGCCAGGCATGATCGGCGTCAGGTTGACAGGGTTTTATTCTTCCGATCTTGTGCGGCCGCTTGTCCGTTCGGAGATCGAAGTGCTCGCAGCAGACCTGCTCAAACAGTTCCGGCGCCGCCATATCTATCCGCTCCTCCGGCCGCTGTTTCCTTATCGGAAAAACAGGTTCGCCGCCATCACGGTGCATTACAAGAAGCATCTCGACGGGGGCGGGACGGGAATCGGCCAGGGCTTCATCCCGTTCCTGCAGAGCGGCGGCATGCCGAAACAGCGGCGTGTGTTCGAGTGGTGCGCCGGCCCGGCTTCATCGGCTTCTCCCTGCTCGCGCACGACCTGTGCGAGACGCTCTGCCTCGCCGACGTCAATCCGGAAGCGGTCGCGGCCTGCCGCCGTACGGTCGAGGCCAACCGGCTTTCCGACCGCGTTTCGGTCTATCAATCCGACAATCTCAAGGACGGCGAGCGAGCGCTGGGACCTCGTCGTGTCCAATCCACCACACTTCGCCGGCGACTATATTCTCGGCGAACGCATGGACGAATATCGCGGCGACCGGCGCGCGCACGATCCGGATTGGCGCATTCATCGGGAGTTCTTCGCCACGGTCGCGCCCTTTCTCAGCACGGGCGGGGTGATCATTTTGCAGGAGAACAATGCCGGCTCCACGGCGGAGACATTCCGCGGCATGGTCGAGGAGGCCGGGCTCGAAATACTCTTCGTTCAAGGGGCCGCTCCGCAACGCACCGCCGACGGCCGCATCTACTATCTCGGGATCAAGCGGGTCGGCGACGCGGCGCCTGCTTGGGCAAGGCCGCTCTGACACCGCCACTCGCTTGAATTGCGTCCGCGCAGCCCCCTCCCAACCCTCCCCCCGCAAGCGGCGAGGGAGTCGCGCCGTCGCGCGACGGGTGGGGGCAATTCGTGTGCGCATGAACTCACAGGCGCGGTATGGCGCGCGAGTTCCGGGCTCGGCTCGGCCGATGCTTTGGCGCTGCGGCGGGGCCGTCGCGGTCGTCATTCGAAGGTCGTGTTTCCTTCGGCTTTGCCGCGGCTCGCGGCGATGCTATACGACCCCGCCCGGCAGCCGGGCCTCCCAGACATCGGCCTGTCCCACCAGACGCAAGCGGAGCATTATCTCATGGCGAAGATCAAGGTCAAGAACCCCGTCGTCGAGCTCGACGGCGACGAGATGACCCGCATCATCTGGAAGCTGATCAAGGACAAGCTGATCCACCCTTATCTCGATGTCGAGCTTCTCTACTACGATCTCGGCATCGAGCACCGCGACGCCACCGACGATCGTGTGACGGTGGACGCCGCCGAGATGATCAAGAAGGTCGGCGTCGGGGTGAAATGCGCGACCATCACGCCCGACGAAGCCCGCGTGAAGGAGTTCAAGCTCAAGGCGATGTATCGCTCGCCCAACGGCACCATCCGCAACATTCTCGGCGGCGTGATTTTCCGCGAGCCGATCATCTGCCGGAACGTGCCGCGGCTGGTGCCGAGCTGGACGCAGCCGATCATCATCGGCCGCCACGCCTTTGGCGACCAGTACCGCGCGACCGACATCAGAGTGCCGGCCGGGGCCAAGCTCACGCTGAGCTACGTGGTGAACGGCAAGGAGACGAAGCACGAGGTGTTCGAGTTCCCGGATTCGGGCGTCGCCATGGCGATGTACAATCTCGACGACTCGATCCGCGACTTCGCCCGCGCCTCGTTGAATTACGGGCTCGCGCGCAACTATCCCGTCTACCTGTCGACCAAGAACACGATCCTCAAAGTCTATGACGGCCGCTTCAAGGACATTTTCCAGGAGGTGTTCGACAGTGAGTTCAAGGCGGCGTTCGACAAGCAGAAACTCACCTACGAGCATCGGCTGATCGACGACATGGTCGCGAGCGCGCTGAAATGGCCCGGCGGCTATGTGTGGGCGTGCAAGAACTACGACGGCGACGTGCAGTCGGATACGGTGGCGCAGGGCTTCGGCTCGCTCGGCCTGATGACCTCGGTATTGATGACGCCGGACGGCAAGATCGTCGAGGCGGAGGCCGCGCACGGCACCGTCACGCGCCACTATCGCCAGCACCAGAAGGGGCAGGAGACCTCGACCAATTCGATCGCGTCCATCTTCGCGTGGACGCGCGGGATCGCGCACCGCGCCAAGCTCGACGACAACGCGGATCTCGCCCGCTTCGCCGCGACGCTCGAGAAGGTCTGCGTCGACACGGTGGAGGCGGGCGACATGACGAAGGACCTCGCGCTGCTCATCGGGCCCGAGCAGAAATTTCTTTCGACCACGGGATTCCTCGACAAGGTCGACGAGAACCTGCAGAAGGCGATGGCCTGACGCCGTCCGTTTCGAAAAGTCACGGCTGCGCCCCAGCGGCCAGGCCGAGCAATAGCTCACGCCGGAGCGCAAGCTTTCACCCCCCGGTCACCGGGTTTTTCGATAAAGCGTTGAAAACCTCAAAAAGCCCGACGGCGGCGTGACTTGCTTACGTCATAGGAAAGTGGTTCGCTTCCTCAATAAACTGGGGAGAACATCATGCGAGCCTCACTTCGTTTCACGTTTGCGGTCCCATTACTCGCGTCTGCGCTTGTCGGCGCGGCGCTGGCCCAGCTTCCCGCAGCGATCGACGCCCCTGGAGAGGCGCCCGTTTTGAAGCTGCATGCCGCCGGCGCGCAGGTCTACGAATGCAAGGCCGGCGCCGACGGCAAGCTTGCCTGGGCGTTCCGCGAGCCGGTCGCGACCTTGATGCTCGACGGCAATACGATCGGCCGGCATTACCGCGGTCCGACCTTCGAGCACATGGACGGCGGCGCGGTGGTGATCAAGCCGGTCGCAAGCATGCCGTCGCCGGACGGCACGAGCATTCCCTGGCTCAAGGCGGAGGTCGTGGACAAGCGCGGCACGGGCGTGCTTTCCGAGGTCACGACGGTCCAGCGCATCAACACGCAAGGCGGGGCGCTGCAAGGTCCGTGCGAACAGGCCGGCGCAGTGCAAGGATCGGCCTATTCGGCCGATTACGTGTTTCTGCGTAAGGGGGATGACGCACGGCGGTGAGTGGATTGAGGCCGGCGGGTTACGGCCAGCTCTGCTCGCTGCCCTGCTCGATCTCTTCGCTGACGATGTCTCCCTTGGGCGAGACGATGTCGGCGCCGATACGCTCACGCACGACGGCATGAATCCGCTTGGCGACCAGCGGCTCCTGCTCCATCAAGCGATGCAGGTCGGCGCCGTCGAGCACGAGCAGATCAGCGCGCGTCAGCGCCGTCGCGGTGGCGGAGCGGCGCGAGCGCCGCAGGACCGCGATCTCGCCGAAAAAGTGCCCGACGCCGAGCGTGAGATGACGCCCCTTCAGGGCGATGTCGATCTGGCCGCGCGCGATGAAATACATCGAATGGGCGGGCTCGCCGACCCGCACGATCACGTCTCCCGCGTCGACCGTCTGCGAGCGCAGGAGCCGCATGATATCGGCGATATGCGAGGCGTCGAGCTCCGCAAACAGCGGCACGCGCGCGACCATCCCGAAGGTCACGATGAAGGCGCGCCGATGCACCTGTTCAGAAAAGGCGGTGGCGACGATGCCGATCGGCAGCGCGATCATGATGAGTCCGATGAAAATCGTCATCACGCCGACCAGCTTGCCCAGCGGCGTGATGGGGACGGAATCGCCATAGCCGATCTGGCCGAGCGTCACGATCGCCCACCACATGGCGTCGGGGATCGTGCCGAACTTATCTGGCTGCGCCGAGCGCTCGGCGACGTGAATGAGCGCGGCGGAGATGAAGGCCATGCCGACCATGATCACGAGGCAGCCGAACAGCGCGCGCCGTTCGGCCGCGAGCGAGTCAAGAAGGGAGCGTAACGCCGGAGAGTAGCGCGCGAGCTTGAGAAAGCGCACGATGCGGAAGACGAGGATCACGCGGAACTCGGCGGGCGTGAAGAAGGCGAGCCAGAACGGCAGCACCGAGACGAGGTCGATCAGGCCGGCCGGACTCTTGATGAATTCCCACCGCGCGCGTGTCGCCGACAGGTGGCGTCGCGGCGCATGCTCGACCGCGACCCAGACGCGCAGGCCATACTCGACGGTGAACACGATCAGAGAAAATATCTCGATGGCTATGAATTCAACCGGAAAGGCCGCTTCGAGCCTGGGCACCGTTTCCAGCGCCACCACCACCAGATTGACGACGATGAGCAGGATCAGCAGCCGGTTGGTCAGGCGGACGCGGAAGTCGCCGATCGGCCCGTGCTCGAGGAGCTCGTAGACGCGCCGCCGCCATTCAAGAGCGCGTTTGGCGTGCGCTCGCATTTGTCCGGTTCCTCCTTCCTACCGAGCGCCTCGCGCCGCAGGCGCAGTTCGCTAGCCCGAGTGCGTTTTCCGGCGCGGCGGGACCAGGTTCTTCGAATACCACGCGAGCATCAAGAAAAAACAGAGCGAGAATCCACCGGAACGCTTCGCCCGAGCGCCGTGCGATCCCCCGCGTCACCCTCCGCCGATCGCGCTCGCAATGGCTTCGAGCGCGGCGTCGGCCTTGGAGCCGTCCGGACCGCCCGCCTGCGCCATGTCCGGGCGGCCCCCGCCGCCTTTGCCGCCGAGCGCCTCCGCGCCCTTGCGCACGAGATCGACCGCGTTGAACCGTGAGGTGAGGTCGCTGGTCACGCCGACCACGACGCCCGCCTTGCCCTCGCCGGTGACGCCGACGATCGCCACCACGCCCGAACCCACCTGCTTCTTGCCTTCGTCGGCGAGGCTCTTCAGGTCCTTGATGTCGATGCCGGACACCGCGCGAACGAACAGCTTGACATCGCCGACCGTGCGGACGCCGTCGGCTGCGCCGGCGCTCGCGCCGCCGCCCATCGCGAGCCGGCGCTTGGCGTCGGACAGCTCCCGTTCCAGCCGCTTGCGGTCCTCGAGGAGCGCGCCGACCCGCTCGGGCGCCTCTTCGAGCGGCGCCTTGAGTTCGGCCGAAACCGCCTTCGCGAGCTGGGCGACGGCATTGCCGTGCTTGCGGGCGGCGCGGCCGGTCAGCGCCTCGATGCGCCGCACGCCGGCCGCGACCGCGTTCTCGGTCACGACCGAGATGACGCCGATGTCGCCGGTGCGCCGCACATGCGTGCCGCCGCACAGCTCGACCGACCAGCCCATGGCGTTGCCGCCGGTCTCGCCCATGGCGACGACGCGCACCTCATCGCCGTATTTCTCGCCGAACAGCGCGCGCGCCCCGGACCCGATCGCGTCGTCGACGGTCATCAAATGGGTGGTGACGTCGGAATTCTGCAGCACCATGTCGTTGGCGATGTCTTCCACCCGTTCGAGCTCGTCGCCGGAGATCGGTTTGGGATGCGAGAAGTCGAAGCGCAGCCGGTCGGGCGCGACCAGCGAGCCCTTCTGCGCCACGTGCTCACCCAGCACCTGCCGCAGCGCCTCGTGCAGAAGGTGGGTGGCCGAATGATTGCGGCGGATGTCGGTGCGCCGGCCATGATTCACTTCGAGAAGTACAGTGTCTCCTAATTTCAGCCCATAATTTACTACTTTAACGGGATGAAGGAAAAGATCACCGGTCCGCTTCTGGGTATCCAATACTTCCGCAAGTATATAAGCGTCGTTCTTGCTTCTCCTCATGGTTCCAGTATCGCCGACTTGACCACCTGACTCCGCGTAGAATGGTGTCTGATTGAGCAACACAATTCCGGATTCGCCGGCCTTCAACTCAGTCGCTTCTTGATCGCCACGCATAATAGCTAAGACCACACCCTCGGCAGTCTCAGTTTCATAACCAAGGAATTCCGTCGCGCCGAGTTTTTCACGCATGCGGAACCACACCGCGTCGGCGGACTTCTCGCCGGAGCCCGACCAGGACGCCCGCGCCATTTCGCGCTGGCGCTCCATGGCGGAATCGAAAGCCCCCACATCGACCTCGATGCCGCGCAGGCGCAGCGCGTCCTGCGTGAGGTCGAGCGGGAAGCCGTAGGTGTCGTACAGGGTGAAGGCGACCTCGCCCTTGAGCTTGTCGCCGTGCGCAAGCGCGCGGCTCTCCTCCTCGAGGATCGCGAGCCCGCGCTCCAGCGTCTTGCGGAAGCGGTTCTCTTCCAGCTTCAGCGTCTCGGCGATCAGCGCCTCGGCGCGCAGCAGCTCGGGATAGGCCTGGCCCATCTCGCGCGCGAGCGTCGGTACGAGCTTCCACATCAGCGGCTCGCGCGCGCCGAGCAGTTCGGCATGGCGCATCGCGCGCCGCATGATCCGGCGCAGCACGTAGCCGCGCCCTTCGTTGGAGGGCAGCACCCCGTCGGCGATCAGGAAGGCGCTCGCGCGCAGATGGTCGGCGATCACCCGATGCGACGCCTTGAGCGGTCCGTCCGCCTCGACGCCGGTCTTGTCGACTACCGCCTGGATGAGGGCGCCGAACAGGTCGATCGCGTAATTGTCGTGCGTGCCCTGCAGCACCGCGGCCATGCGCTCGAGGCCCATGCCGGTGTCGATCGACGGCTTGGGCAGTTCGAGCCGCCGGCCCTCGGCGAGTTGCTCGTATTGCATGAATACGAGGTTCCAGATCTCGATGAAACGATCGCCGTCGGCGTCGGGCGAGCCCGGCGGGCCGCCGGCGATGTGTTCGCCGTGGTCGTAGAAAATCTCCGAGCACGGACCGCACGGGCCGGTGTCGCCCATCGCCCAGAAATTGTCGGACGACGCGATGCGGATGATGCGCCGGTCGGGCAGGCGGGCGATCTTCTTCCACAGGTCGAAGGCCTGGTCGTCCTCGGCGAAGACGGTGATGATCAGCCGTTCGGCGGGAAGCCCGAATTCCTTGGTGACCAGGTTCCAGGCGAGCTCGATCGCGCGCTCCTTGAAATAGTCGCCGAAGGAGAAGTTCCCCAGCATCTCGAAGAAGGTGTGGTGGCGCGCCGTGTAGCCGACATTGTCGAGATCATTGTGCTTGCCGCCCGCGCGCACGCATTTCTGCGCGGAGACGGCGCGCGCATAGGGGCGCTTCTCCAGGCCGGTGAAGACGTTCTTGAACTGCACCATGCCGGCATTGGTGAACATCAGGGTCGGGTCGTTGCGCGGCACGAGCGGGGAGGAGGGC
>DASUPI010000348.1:0-14371 GCA_036281135.1 Rhodoplanes sp.
CCCACCAGCGGCCGTCCGGCTCGGGCGCCTCGGCGACGGCCGCGAGCATCGGCGCGAGGTCGATATCGATGCGGCAGGGAATGTCGATCGCGACGCGCATGAGCGGTGCCGGCGTTTTCGGCGACTGCGCGACGACCGGCAAGGCGGGCTCGACACGCGGCGCGGTCTTCCCGGTCGTAACGGCTTTCGACGCCCGCGGCTTCGCCGGCGCGGCGGTCTTGGGCGCGGCTTTCTTCGACGCGGCCGCGGCGCCCGGGGGCATGCGGCCGTCGGCCCCACATGCGCCGGCCCCGCAGCGACGATTGCTCGCGCCCCATGATCGCGTCGAGCTGATCGACCAGTTCGAAATATTCACCATGCGCTCTCGCGCATCGTTCTCCTCGCCGCGGGAAATCGCCGTCGCGGCCGAACGACTCCCCGCAATGCGCCCATGGGCATGTTGGTGGACGTGTACTTGCGTCCGCGATCAAGGGCTTTGCAACCATTTTCGCGTAAAGTGACGCGTCTCACACAAGCTGTGGGACGGTCCGAACCGCACCGGCCGACTGCTTCACTACATTCGCGAGCCAGGCTTGAAGCGCGGGCGCGCAATCTGCATTCAGGAAAAGTAACATGGGTCGCTTGGATGTATCTTCGTTTCAGGCCGGCGCGGAGTTGCAGTCTGCGGGCGAGGATGGGCGCTCCGCCGACAGCGGCGGGCGGCGTCGCTATGAGCTCTCGAAAGAAGGAAAGAAAGCGCGGTCGGCCGACTTAAGGAGCGCGCTTGGATATTGCGTCAGCAACGACTTGATCTGAGGCTCCCTCGCGCACTGACCACGCCAAAGTACCGCTCGGCGCGCCGCCCTGGGCTGGTCGTGGTTGGACACCTTCAGATTCTGGTGAAGTGTTTCTCGCGCCCGGCCGTGCATAACCGCCGGTGGGGATCCTAAAATCCGGCGGCGAGCGTCTCCTTTCCGCAACGCACAATATATATTGCATCGCACCATCATATGGGTCATTGTGATCAGAGCGAGGTGTGCGTGCGTGACTCATTGCCAGAACGACGATGACGGGCAGAAAATCGGCCGGTGCGAGGCCTGCAATGCGACGGTGATCACTGAGGCCGCTTGTCGCGGCGGAGCCGATGCGAACACCGTGTGCACTTTGTGCGGCATGACGCTGGCCGATTCGCCCTTCGAAGGCGGCGACTACTTCCACGTGATCATGAGAGCGGGTCGCGTCGCCCGGCGAGCGCCACGCGTTCGCCAGTAGCGTTTCAGTGCGGTTGAGGCTCGCATGACGGCGAAGCCGCCCGCGCGCATGCTCTGATCCTTCCCGCAAACGTCAGAACCGCTCGACCCAGGGTCGGAGCTCGACCTCCCACGTCCATGCACTGCGGTCCTGCCGCAGAATGTCGAGATAGGCGTGCGCGATCGCGTCGGGATCGAGCATGGAATCGGGGGCGTCGGGCGGCTCGGTGCGCCCCGGATTGCGGATCGCGCCGTTGATGACGAAATGGGCGACATGGATGCCCTGCGGGGAAAGCTCGCGGGCGAGGCTTTGCGCAAGCCCGCGCAGGGCGAACTTGCCCATCGCGAAGGGGGTGGACTGCGCATAGCCCTTCACGCTCGCCGAGGCGCCGGTGAAGAGAATGGCGCCGTGTCCCTTGGCGCTCATCCGGCGGGCCGCTTGCTGCGCAACGAGAAAACCGCCGAATGCGCTCACGGCCAGGGCTTGGGCAACCGACGCGCTGTCGAGATCGACCAATGGGCCGCGCGCCCGCGCGCTCGCATTGTAGACGACGACATCGGGCGGACCGCCGAGCCGGCGATCCATCGTGTCGAACAGTCGATCGACGTCGGCGGGCTGGGTGGCGTCGCAGGCGACGGCGACCGCGCCGGTTTCCGCAACGAGCGCGGCGAGTTTGTCGACCGAGCGCGCGGCAAGCCCAATGCGCATGTCGGCCTCGCGATGGAAGAGGCGGGCAATCGAGGCGCTCAAGCCGTTGCCGGTGCCGACGATCAGCGCGCTCTTGTAGTCGTTTCGCATGTGAATCTCCTCGCCGGGCGCTGGCCCCATCCCCTGAGCCGAGCGGGCTGCCCCGCGTGCTATAAGTATTCATGCCCTGCGCCGGGACCATCCCGGGGTGCTGCGCCGGCTGCGGCGATCAGATGGAAAATGACGTAAGGACCGGACCATGCCGAGCATGAGTAGCGACGGCTCGACGCTGTTGATGATCGATTTCCAGGCCAAGCTGATGCGGGCGATCGACGACGCCGCGACTGCGATCGGCAATGCGGGACGCCTCCTCGGCGCGGCGCAAATGCTCGGCGTCCCGGTTCTGTTCACCGAGCAGAATGTCAAGGGCCTCGGCGCGACGGTGCCCGAGCTCTCCTCGCGCGCGAACGGACCCGTTGCCCATAAAATGACGTTCGATGCCTGCCGCGCGGCGGGCTTCGCGGAAATGCTTGCGGATCGGCCGGAGGTTATCGTCACCGGATGCGAAGCGCATGTCTGCGTGCTGCAGACCGCGCTCGGCCTGCTCGATGCCGGTCGGCGCGTCTATGTCGTGCGCGACGCGATCGGCTCGCGGCGCGCGGAGAGCAAAGAGGCGGCGATCCGGCGCATGGAGCGGCACGGCGCTGATATCGTCACCACCGAGATGGTCGTCTTCGAATGGCTCGAGACGGCGGAACACCCGCGCTTCCGCGCGGCGGCTACGCTCATCAGGTGAGCTCCGCAGACGGCGCGTGGACCGTCGCCGCCCCGGCAGTCCGCTGACAGCTCTTTCGTGCTATCCTACCGGCCGACCTTCGCAGCGAACCAACAAGCGGAGGCGTTCGAGGGAGGAAAGGATGGCAAGCTTTATTCTGCTCGCCCATTTCACCGAGCAGGGCATCAAGAACGTGAAAGACAGCCCGAGGCGGGCCGATGCCTTCAGACAGTCGGCCAAGAAGCATGGCGCGACGGTGAAGGAGATATTCTGGACACTCGGTCAATATGATCTCGTCGCGATCCTGGACGCGCCGGACGACGTGACCGTGACGGCGCTGGGCATGAGCCTCGGGACGCTCGGCAATGTGCGCACCCAGACCTTGCGCGCGTTTTCCGAAGCGGAAATGGCGGCCATTCTCGGCAAGATGGCTTGACGATCGCCGCCCGAATTGGGCGGCGGCGTCGCGCCCGCGCATGCAAGGATGCCGTCCGGTCGTCACCAATTGCCGGTATTGGGCATCGACGTCCATGGCTCCTGCGGGGGCAGGGGATCGCCTTTCTGCAAGAGCTCGACCGATTGCTTGTCGGGAGAGCGCACGAAGGCCATCACGCCGTCGCGCGGTGGCCGGTTGATGGTCACGCCCGCCTTCATCAGCCGGTCGCAGGTCGCATAGATGTCGTCGACCTCGAAGGCGAGGTGGCCGAAATACCGTGCTTCGCCATAATCTTCCGTATCCCAATTATAGGTGAGTTCGACGAGCGGCGCAGGACGGCCGCGGCTGGCGCCGACCAGGGACTTGTCTTCCGGGGCGGCGAGGAAAACGAGGGTGTAGCGCCCTTTTTCACTGTCCATCCGGCGAACCTCCTGCAGGCCGAGCTTGTTGCAGAAGAAATCGATGGCGTCGTCGAGGTTGCGGACCCGCAACATGGTGTGCAGATATCTCATGAGTGCCTCGTAGAACAATAGGCGGCGCGCAACCGCCCGCTCACGGAAGGACATATATGATCGCATCCGACCTCGAGACAGGCCGGCGTCGGCTTGCGCTGTTGATCGAATCCGCGCGCGTCGTGCTGCCCTTCACCGGCGCCGGAATTTCCACGGAATGCGGCATTCCCGATTTTCGCTCGCCCGGCGGGTTGTGGGCGAAGTTCCGCCCGATCCCCTTCGACCAGTTCCTCGCGAGCCAGGACATGCGCGACGAGTCGTGGCGGCGGCGCTTCGCCATGGAGGACCAGTTCGCCGCGTCCCGGCCGGGGCGCGGACATCAGGCGATCGCGAGCCTTTACCGCGCCGGCAAGGCGCCCGCGGTGGTGACCCAAAACATCGACAATCTTCACCAGGCGTCGGGCATCGGCGCCGAGGATGTCGTCGAACTGCACGGCAACACGACTTATGCACGCTGCCTCGAATGTGAGCATCGCTACGAGCTCGCCTGGGTGGAAGCGCGCTTCGCCGCGGCTGGGCGCGCCCCCGACTGCTCATGCGGTGGTCATATCAAGACAGCGACGATTTCATTTGGCCAGGCAATGCCGGACGCAGCGCTGCGTCGAGCCGAGGCGCTGACGCGCAGCTGCGATCTTTTCCTCGCGATCGGATCGTCGCTAGTCGTGTGGCCGGCCGCCGGTATGCCGCTCCTTGCCAAACGCACCGGCGCACGGCTCGCAATTCTCAATTGCGAGCCGACCGAGTTCGACGCCATCGCCGATCTGGTCATTCGCGACGACATCGGCAGCGTTTTAAAATCATTCATTGTACATTGATTTGATTCGGTTTCTCAACGCTCACGCGGCGGTTCCTGCACAGGTCCGAAGGCTCCGGCTTGCGTGCCGCGCATTTTCCTGTTTTCCATCGAAGCTCGCGTCGATATGTTTACGATAGAAGATTCGTTGAAGCGCCCGGCAAGAGGCGCCAGGAAGCGGCGGCGTACGTCCTCATGGCGACGGACGAATTCGAGTCAGATGACATCGGGTCCAAAGGACCCGGCTTGGCCTATGGCGGAGACGCGCTAGGCGGCCTCGCCGACGAAGCGGCCACGGCGGTTGTCGAAGTCACCGGCGTGATCAAATGGTTCGACGTGGCTAAGGGCTACGGGTTCATCGTGCCGGACAACGGCATGCCGGACGTGCTTCTGCACGTGACCTGCCTGCGCCGCGACGGTTACCAGACCGCCTATGAGGGAGCGCGCGTCGTATGCGAGGCGTTGGCGCGCCCCAAGGGTTTGCAGGCCTTCCGCGTTGTCTCGATGGATGAATCGACGGCGGTGCATCCTGCGCAGATGCCGCCGCCGCGGACCCATGTCACGGTGACCGCCACGAGCGGCCTCGAGCGCGCCGTGGTGAAATGGTTCAACCGGCTGCGCGGCTTCGGATTCCTGACCCGCGGCGAAGGGACGCCGGATATTTTCGTGCATATGGAGACCTTGCGCCGCTACGGCATCACGGAACTTCGTCCGGGACAAACCGTTCTCGTCCGGTTTGGGCCGGGTCCGAAAGGACTCATGGCGGCCGAGGTGCGGCCGGACGGCGGGCCGCACGCGCTCGCGTCGCACTGATAGGTATTCCATCGACCGCCGCGCGGCCCCGTGCTCGCGGGCCGGATCAACCGCTCGCAACCAGTGTCGATGCTACAAGGCCTCCGATGATGCGGCGTCTCGTGTTTCATCCCGCACTCCTCGCTTTGCTCTGGATGCTCGTTCTCGGCGCCGGCATGCTGCGCGCGGTCGAGCCGCAAGTCGTGGAAATCGCCACGCGAAACGGCGTGCATGTGCTCTCGGTCGAACTTGCCGCGACCGACGAAGACCGCGCGCGCGGCTTGATGTACCGGCAGCAACTGCCGGAACAGCACGGCATGCTGTTCGACTTTGAGCGCGAAGAGCCGGTGTCGATGTGGATGCGCAACACCTATATTTCGCTCGACATGATCTTCATCCGCGCTGACGGGCGCGTTCTGCGGATCGCCGAACGCACGGAACCGCTGTCGGAGCGGATCATCCCTTCGGGCGGCCCCGTGCGGGCCGTCCTCGAACTCGCCGGTGGCACGGCGAAAAAACTCGGCATCGCGCCGGGTGACCGGATCGGCCATCAGATCTTTTCCAGCCGGTGAGGCCCGCCGCGGTCATACCGGCAGCGCCGATCGGGCATCCTTAGCGGGCAGGCCGCGTCTCGGTTGCAATCAGGCGCCTGCGATCAGGCGTCCGGTTGCTGGCTCCGGATGAAGCGTGTATTCCGAAGCGCGGACGGGTCTGCCGCCAGTCCAGCGGGGCATAGCGCAGCCTGGTAGCGCGGGAGTTTTGGGTACTCCAGGTCGCAGGTTCAAATCCTGCTGCCCCGACCAGAAAAGCCTGCCTGTCGTGCAACGTCGCGTCGACAGTGGAACCTGCTCTTGAACTCCGAGGCCGTCATGCTCGCTCGCATCTCCAAGCCCGCCAAGACCGCCATGCAGTCCGGCACGGCGCGCACGAAAAGCTGGGTTCTGGAGTACGAGCCGAGCGAACCGTGTCAGGTGGAACCGTTGATGGGTTGGACAAGCTCGGGCGATATGCGCCAGCAGATCCATTTGCGCTTCGAAACCAAGGAAGAGGCGATCGCCTATTGCGAGAGCCGTCGGATTCCTTACGAGGTGGAGGAGCCGAAAGTGCCGAGCATGCGCGTCATCGCCTATTCCGACAATTTCGCCTACTCGCGGCGCAGCCCCTGGACGCATTAGCTCGGAACGCTGAACCTTGCGGAAGGCGCCACGGTCAGGTCCGTCTGCCGCATGACTTGCCGAGACGCTGCAGCCGGAATCTTTGTAAGAGGCGCGCGGCGAGCCGCATGGCGCGCTGCGCGCGGCGTGCCCGCGGTCGAACGGAGCGCCTCTGTCGGCCTCGCCTCCGCGATGCGGCAGCGACGCCACACCTAAGAAAAAACAACGCGGCAGACCTGCTCGCCTCGCAGTCTTTGCGGATTGACTTCCGTAAACAAGCGTTATGTTATAACATTTGTGCTAGGCGGAGGGGCGAGTCATGAAGGGCTGGAGCAAGACGACCGTGGCGTGGGGCCTGATAGCTGCCGGCGCGCTGGTCTACGGCGTCGGATCGGCATCGGCGCAAGCGGCGTTCGGTCAGGAAACGGTCGAAACGCGCCAGCCGCGCAATCCGCACAAGCAGGGGACGGCGGATAAGCACGACGCGCACAAGCACGGAAGCACCCATGGCGGACACGGCCACAGCCACAAGTCCGGCAAGGCTCATGCGCACGGCCAGCGTCACGCTGGGAGCGAGCCGGGGCATTCGCATCGCGCAGGCGAGGCGGCGCACAAGCATGCGCACGGACCGGGACAAGCGGCGCACGCGCACGGCGCCGGCACACAGGCCGACTCGCATGGTCACGGGCATCGTGAGGCGCTGACCGAATTCCTGTTCGGCTTCGTGACCGGCACGGATATCGGCGATCCCGGCGACCGGCATCTCGTGTTCGACGCCACGGCAGGATTCGGCAAGGCGACCGGCACTTATGGGGCGCTGTGGAACAATGTCGAAGTAGCGTTCACGCCGTGGCGGAACTTCCATGTCGGGCTCCATGCCGGCTTCGCCTATCATCGCATTTCCGGCGTGAAGGGCCTCGAAGAGCCGCAGATCGCCGCGTTGGAGGCGCCCGCAGCGGCGGGCGAAGAGGCGGCGGAAGGGGCGGAAGCGCCGCCGCGGGCCTTGCGCCGAAACAACGGCGTCTTTGACGGTCTCGGCCTCGAATTCCGCCAGCGTTTCCTCGACCGCGATTATGCCCCGTTCGGCCTGACCTTCGTCGTGGAGCCGCATTGGGCGCGCGTCGAAGAGGTCAGCGGGGCTCCTGTGCACAAGCATGCCGTCGGGTTCTTGCTCGCGGCCGACAAGGACATCGTGCGTGACACGTTGTTCGTCGCGTTCAACGCCTTCTACGAACCGGAATGGCTCAAGCTGCTCGCCACCGGGGAGTACGAGCGCGAATCGACCGTCGGATTGGGGACGGCCGGCATGCTGCGTCTGTCGCCCTCGTTCTTTATCGGCGGCGACGCGCGCTATCTGCGCAAGTACGAAGGGGCCGCCCTCAAACGTTGGCCGGCGAGGCGCTGTTCGTCGGCCCGACGCTCTTTGCGACCCTCGGGCACAGCTATCTGTTGACGGCGGCGTTCGAGGCGCAGGTGTGGGGCAGGGTCCATAGCGAGCCGGGCTCGCTCGATCTCGATAACTTTACGCGGTACCAGGCGAAGCTGCGGCTCGTGGCGCATTTCTGAGCGCAGGCGCGCGGCAACGGGAAGGGAGTGGTCGATGAGAACGAAACGAAAGCTTGCCATGACAATGGCGATGCTGGCCGTCGCCTTGATATTCACCGCGACGCTCGCCGCGGCGCAGACCGCGGAGAAGGTGAAGGTGCTGGCGAGTTTCTCCATCCTCGGCGATCTCGTCCGGCAGGTCGGCGGCGAGCATGTCGATGTCGACCTGCTGGTCGGGCCGAATGTCGACATGCACAGCTTCCAGCCCTCGCCTGCGGATTCACGCAAGCTCTCCGGGGCGAAGCTCGTCGTCATCAACGGGCTCGGCCTCGAGGGCTGGGCCGACCGCTTGGTGAAAGCCGCGGGCTATCGCGGCGCGCGCCTCGTCGCCTCCAAGGGAGTGAAGGCGCTTTCCGGGCATGAACACGGCCATGGCGAGGGTGGTCACGGCCGCTACGATCCGCACGCCTGGCAGGACGCGCGCAATGTCAAAGTCTACGTTACCAACATCCGCGATGCGCTGATCGGGGCCGATCCCGCCAACAAGGCGGCGTATCAACAGAACGCGGAAGACTATCTCGGTCGCCTCGACGCGCTCGACCGCGACATCCGCGCGTCCTTCGCCGACATTCCGAAAGAACGCCGGCGGGTGATCACCACGCATGAGGCGTTCGATTATTACGGCGACGCCTACGATGTGGAGTTTCTCGCCGCGCAGAGCGTTAGCGGCGACGCCGAGCCGAGCGCACGCGACATCGCCCGGCTGATCCAGCAGATCAAGAAGGAGAAGATCACCGCAATCTTCGTCGAGAACATTTCGGGCGCGCGCCTCCTGGACCGCATCGCCAAGGAGACCGGCGCCAAGGTCGGCGGCACGCTTTATTCCGACGCCCTGTCCGCGCCGGGCGGGCCGGGCGCCACCTATATCGACATGATGCGTTACAACACCCGCGCCATCACCGACGCCCTGCGCGCCGGCAGCTGAAGTGAGCCGCGGCGGCTCCCGTGCGTTGACTGAAGACATACGTCACCTACACCTCTCCCCGGCGGGGAGAGAGCCTGTCCTCGGGCTCGACCCGAGGATCGGCGAGCAGCGAGCGGAGCGAGACGCGAGCCGGGTGAGGGGCTATTAATTCCGCTCCTGCAACCCTCACCCGGATTCCTCGCTGTGCTCGGAATCCGACCTCTCCCGATCGGGAGAGGTGAAGCTGGAGCGACGAGCACGGTGTTTGTCGGGAGTGCTTTTCCGCGCCTTAATCACCCCTCGGCGATCGCCGCGGCGAGCTTTTCGGCCTGCTCGGCGAGCAGGGCGGGCTCCTCGGGGAAGGTCGCCGCGGGCTTGAGCGGCTCGCCCGTGTGGCGCGGCAGGATGTGAACATGCAGGTGGAACACCACCTGGCCGCCCGCCGGCTCGTTGAACTGATGGATGGTGATCCCGTCGGCTTTGAAGACCTTCACCGCTGCCTTGGCGATCCGCTGCACCACTTTGTGAACATGCGCGAGATCTTCGGGCGCGATGTCGAAGATCGTGCGCGCCGGGCTCTTCGGGATGACCAGCGTGTGGCCGAGCGACCGCGGCATGATGTCGAGGAAGGCGAAGGCTTTGTCGTCCTCGTAGACTTTGTGGCAGGGAAGCTCGCCGCGCAGGATCTTCGCGAACACGTTGTTGGGATCGTAGCTCGCCATGGCCGCCTCTCGGTCCATTCTTTATAGGAGGGCATCTGTCGCAGGGGGAAAGGCGACCCGTCAAGCCGCGGGACGGCGCTACTCGACCCCCACGGCGAGGTCTTTCCTGAACGGGCTTGCCTCCGCCAGTTCCCGGCCGGCCGCCTCCACATAGGCGCGCTCGTGCGCAAGATAATTGGCGACCGCCCGGCGCAACCCCCGATCGGCGATGTAATGCGCCGAGTAGGTGGTGGTCGGAAGATAGCCGCGGGCGAGCTTGTGTTCGCCCTGCGCGCCCGCTTCCACCCGCGGCAGCTTGTGCGCGATCGCATATTCGATCGCCTGGTAATAGCAGAGCTCGAAATGCAGGCAGGCGTGGTGCTCGATCGCGCCCCAATGCCGGCCATAAAGCGTATCGGACCCCTTGAAATTGAGCGCCCCGGCGATGGCGCGTCCGCCGCGTTTGGCGAGCACCAGCACAATGTTGTCGGCCATGCTTTGTCCGACGCGCGAGAAGAACTCGCGGGTGAGATAGGGCCGTCCCCATTTGCGCGAGCCGGTCTCGATGTAGAAGGCGAAGAACGCGTCCCACACGCTTTCGGTGAGGTCGGACCCGGAGAGCCACGCGATGTCGATGCCGGGCTCGACCGCCTCCCGCCGCTCGCGCCGGATCGTCTTGCGCTTGCGCGCGGAAAGCGCCGCAAGGAAATCATCGAACGTCGCGTAGCCATTATTGTCCCAATGAAACTGCTGGTCGGTGCGCTGCAGGTATCCATGCGCGGCGGCAAGCCGCCATTCCGCCTCGGTCGGAAAGGTCAGGTGGACGGAAGAGGCGTCGCGAAGCCGGGCGAGCTCGGTCAGCCCTTGCGTCAGCGCCGTCTGAGCGCCCGCCGCGTCCGGTCCCGGAAGCGTCAATAGCCGCCGTCCGGTCACCGGAGTGAAGGGGACCGACACCTGCAGTTTGGGATAATAGCGGCCGCCCGCGCGCTCATAGGCCTCCGCCCAGCCATGGTCGAACACGTACTCCCCGCGCGAATGGGACTTCAGATAACAAGGCGCAACGCCTGCGGTCGAGCCGTCCGCACGTTCGAGCACGAGGTGCTGGGGCTGCCAGCCGGTCTTCGCCGTGGCCGAGCGCGACAGCTCGAGCGCCGACAAGAATGCGTGGCTCACGAACGGATTGAACGGCAAGGCTTGCGAAGAAACGTGAGCCGCGCCGCCGGGATTGGCGCAGGCGTCCCAGGTCTGCGGCGGGATCTCGGTGATCGCCGGCAGAACGCGGATGCGGAAATCATTCGAACTCATTCAGCCTTCACGTTCGTTCGAGCGCTTGCCACCGGCGGTCTGAACCCTTCGAAGATGACCTGGTCCGCGTGGCGGAGCGCCCCGATCCGTTCTCGTTCGGACCGCGCCGTCCAGGCGAGAAGCGGCAGGCCGAAGAGATGGCGCGCGATCAACGGAGGCGCCGTGGCGAGGTCCTGCAGACGATAGGCGACAAAATGGGGGCGAGCGCGGGCAGCTTGGAGGATAACCGCCGTCCTGCGCTTTTGTGCCGCGCCCGACCTCCCGGCCGCGGCGCCTGCCGTTTCCGTTTGGCGCTGGGCGACGAGCCCCCGCACGAGGCCGGGAACGCGCGGAACGAGCGCAGCTACGAGCTCAGGATCAAACGACATGGCCGCGACCGGCCCGGCATAGCCCCGCAGCACCGCGGCGGCGCGCAGGGCAAGCCCGATGTCGCCGTCGAAACGGCTCTTGAGTTCGAGCACGAGGGTCGTGCGCCCGCCGACCAGATCGACGAGCTCGCCGAGCGTCATCATGCGATCGGCCGTGCTCTTGAAGGCGACGCGCTTGAGCGCGGCTGCGGTGAAGTCCCGCAGCTCGCCGGCTGCTTCCGTCAGGCGGTCGAGCGTCTGGTCGTGGTGGACCATCGCCTCGCCGTCGGCGCTGCGCTGCAGGTCGACCTCGATGGCGTAGCCGGCCTGCAGCGCGGCCGTGGCGGCGGACGACGTGTTCTCGATGACGCCATGCCCCGCGTCATGCAGGCCGCGATGCGCGATCGGCCGCGCGGTGAGCCAGTCCAAGCCGGTTACGCGAGGCGCTTCTCTCATTCTGCTCATCCTCCCCCGCACCGCGGGGGAGGGGGACCGCCGTAGGCGGTGGAGGGGGCGGCTTGCGTGTATTTCCGCTGGCCCCTTCCACCATGCTTCGCATGGTCCCCTTCTCCCGTTTGCACGGGGGAGGATGGCGGACCCGCAGCCGGGCTGTTTTGGACCCGAAAAATCCAGATCCTCGGACGCGCCACCCTCACGCCACCTCGAAGACGCCGTCGACCTCGACCGCCGCGTCGTTCGGCAGTACGGCGACGCCGACCGTGGTGCGGGTGTGGCGCCCTTTTTCGCCGAACACCTCCACGATCAGATCGGAAGCGCCATTCATCACCTTGGGCCCGTCGAGGAAGCTTGGAGCGGAATTGATGAAGCCGTTGAGCCGCACAACGCGCACCACGCGATCGAGATCGCCGAGCGCGGCTTTGACCTGCGCTATAAGATTGATGGCGCAGGCGCGCGCAGCGGCCTGGCCGTCCTCGATCGAAACCGCAATACCGAGCTGCCCGGCGGCGACCAAGCGGCCCTCGGCGAGGCACAACTGGCCGGAGACGAACAGGAGCGACCCCGTGCGCACGAACCCGACATAGGTCGCGATCGGGGCGGCCGGGGTCGGCAGTTTGATGCCGAGCTCGGCAAGCTTCTTCTCCACCATTCCGGCCATGTCGCCCTCCTCGATCTCGGTTAACGCTGTGATCGAGTCTTGGCCGATCGGGCCGCCGCGCGCAATGGGGCGCAGCGGTGCGGGTTGCGGGAGCACCGGGCTCCGCCTATCTTCGACCCGGCTAATGCTGAAAGATCGCGCTCTCGGGCAGGAGACAATCGATGCAGGGCAGGGCAGCTGGATTGGTCGGGACGGCCGGCGCTGTGATGCTCGCTGCGTCGCTGTCCGCCGCGGCCGCGCCGACGGCTGCGGCCGGCGCTGTGACCACGCTCGCCTCCCATCGCGCCGTCTACGATCTCAAGCTTCTGCGCGCGAACGGCAAACGCGGGCTGCAATCGGTGCGCGGGCGCATCCTCTACGACTTTTCCGGGAACGCGTGCGAAGGCTATGTGCTGCAGTTCCGCCAGGTGTCGGAGCTCGACACCGGCGAGGGCAAGGTGGCGCTGAGCGATCTGCGCGCTTCGACCTGGGAAGAGGCCAACTCCAAGGACTTCCGCTTCAGTTCGCAGAATTACGTCAACGACAAGATGGCCAATGTTGTCGACGGCCGCGCGGAACGGCGCGGCGACAAAGTCGCGGTCGGCTTGACGAAGCCGAAGGCGGCCTCGTTCGATCTCGAAGCCGCTGTCGTGTTTCCGACCGAGCACATGCGGCTCGTCATCGAGGCGGCGCGCGCCGGCAAATCCATGCTCGAATTTCCCGTGTATGACGGCTCGGAAAACGGCGAACGGGTCTACAACACGCTCACCGTGATCGGACGCGAGATCGGCGCGAACGAGGCTCCGCCGGCCGACGCGACCGCGGGGCAAGCCGCGCTCGCGGGCATGAAGCGGTGGCCGGTCACCATCAGCTATTTCGATCGCGCCACCACCGGGGGCGAGCAGACGCCGATCTACGCGATCAGCTTCCAGATGTATGAGAACGGCGTTTCGCGTGCGCTCACGCTCGACTACGGAGACTTCGCCGTCTCCGGAGAGATGTCCCAACTCGAGATGAATCCGAGCCGGCCCTGCCAATGACGCGAGGGGACAGAACCCGCGCTGCAGCGCGTCTTTGAATTCGGGAGCAGCGACCGCGGCCCGACTCTTGCATCGATCCTGCCGCCGCGTGTCCAGTTCGTTAACCGTAGGAAACGGTTTGTGAACCGACGCTGTTTGCGTTTCCGAGAGGAATAACCTCTAACCTGCAAGATCGGTGCTGTGCAGCGTGGCGGGGTCCACGGTCGCATGGGGATGAAGGATGGCAAAGACTGTGCTGATCGTGGAAGACAATGAGCTCAATATGAAGCTGTTCCACGACCTGTTGGAGGCGCATGGCTATCGCACCGTGGGCACGCGCAATGGCATCGAGGTGCTCGATCTCGCGCGCCAGCATCGTCCGGATCTGATTTTGATGGATATCCAATTGCCCGAGGTCTCCGGCCTCGAGGTCACCAAATGGCTGAAGGACGACACCCAGCTGAAGTCGATTCCCGTCGTCGCTGTTACCGCGTTCGCGATGAAAGGCGACGAAGAACGAATTCGCGAGGGGGGGTGTGAAGCTTACCTCTCCAAGCCTATCTCGGTCGGCAAGTTCATCGAGACGATCCGCCGGTTCCTCGGACAGCCATGAGGTAAAGCCGCATGACCGCTCGCATCCTTGTCGTCGTCGACCCGCGCGCCAATCTCAAGACGCTCGAGGCGCGGCTGTTGACAGAGTATTTCGACGTTCTCGCCGCTTTGTCGGGAGCCGAGGCGCTCGCGATCTGCGAAGGTGCGCAATGCGACATCGTCCTAATCGAGACGGCGATGCCGGACATGGACTGCTTCGAAGTGTGCCGCCGGCTGAAGTCGAATGCGGCGACCCACCACATTCCGGTCGCGATGGTGACCGCGCTCGATCGCCCGTCCGATCGCGTCCGCGGGCTCGAGGCCGGCGCCGATGATTTCCTGATCAAGCCGATCCCCGACGCTGTCCTTATGGCGCGCGTGCGCTCGCTCGTGCGCCTCAGGATGCTGACCGACGAGTTGCGCA